>JAADEO010000151.1 GCA_013153415.1 Deltaproteobacteria bacterium | reverse complement strand
CACCCCGCCGGTGAGATGAGCGAACTGGGAGATATTGTCCTTGCCCAGGGATCCGTAGATCTCGTTGCCGAGGTAGAGGATCGCGACCAGGATCAGGGTCAGGGGAATCTCGCCGGCCCGGATATTGGCGCAGGAGCTTAAAAGTATCAGCATGAAGACGATGCCGCTGGCCCCGAGCAGGCCGGTATTGAAGAAGGCTGCGTTGAGCAGGGCGGTAAGCAGAGCGGTGACCAGGATCATCTCCAGGAGCAGGCCGGAACCGTATTTTTCCTCGTTGATCGGGCCGATAAGCAGGAGCAGCGAAAGGTTGGCGCTCAAGTGGGAAAAACTGCCGTGGCCCAGGATGTAGGTGAAAAACTGGATATAGTGCAGGGGAGATGAACTTTTCAGACCCGGGTAAGCGGTAAAGAAGGTCTGGGTGGTGGCTCCTTTGGTCAGGAAGCCGGCCCCCATGGCGGCGCAGCAGAGCAGGGCCAGGGTCAGGGTGACCGGGGCATTGTAGCGTATTCTCATGCCCGTAGAATAGGAGTCGTCAATCAACTTGTCAAGCTGATTTTACGGGTCGGGTCGGCCATTGTTTTCTCTCCGGCTTGACCTCGCCCGATGGTTGAGTGTATGAGTGGTCACGCAGAGGGGCGATTTGTCATCATCGACCGGCGAACGGCCGGGAAAGAGAGAGGATATGGATTTTACGGGGATCAAGAAATTTCCCGCCCGGAACTGGCGGGGCCGGAACCTGGAGCTGGGTTTCCTGCTCGAGGAGTTGCACCGGGACGGCCTGCTCGATGCCGAAGAGGTGGAACGCGGTTACCAGATGGGCCGCCGGAAAAACCAGGGCATGTTGCATCCACTGGTGCTGATCGCCAATCTCAAGCCCGGTGATCGCCGGGCTTCAGCCCGGGTGCTCTCGCTCGAGGATCTGACCTCCTGGCTGGCGGCCAAAGCCGGTTTGCCCTACCAGCGTATCGATCCCCTGAAACTCGAGGTCAAGGCGATTACCAGTCTCAACCTGCCTTTGGCCTATCTCAAGCGATTCAATATCATGCCGGTCAGAGTCAGCGAAGAGACCGTGGTCATGGCGACGGCCGAGCCTTTCGTCGAGGAGTGGACCAAGGAGCTGCGGCAGGTTTTGCAGAAAAAGATCGAGCGGGTGATCGTCAATCCGCTCGATATCCAGCGCTACCGGCACGAGTTTTTCGCTTTGGCCGAGTCGGTGCGCGGGGCCAGCGACGGCCGGGATAGGTCGTCCCGGATCTCCGATTTCGAACAGCTGGTGACCCTGGGCCGGGCCGGCAAACTCGATGCCAGCGATCAGCACATAGTCCATATCGTCGACTGGTTGTTGCAGTACGCTTTCGATCAGCGGGCCAGCGACATTCATCTCGAACCCCGGCGCGAATCCGGCAAGATCCGTTTCCGGATCGACGGCGTTCTCCACCATATCTACCAGGTACCGCTCAATGTCATGGCCGCGGTCACCAGTCGCATCAAGGTTCTCGGCCGGATGGACGTGGCTGAGAAACGCCGCCCCCAGGACGGCCGCCTGAAAACCGTGACTCCGCAGGGCGAGGAGGTCGAACTCAGGCTCTCGACCATGCCGACGACCTTCGGCGAGAAGCTGGTAATGCGGATTTTCGATCCCGGGGCCCTGAAGAAGAGTTTCCAGGAGCTGGGGTTCAGCGATGAAGAGCTCAAGATCTGGCGCAGCATGGTCGAACAGCCGCACGGGATTATCCTGGTGACCGGACCGACCGGGTCCGGGAAAACCACGACGCTCTATTCGACCTTGAGACATATTACCCGGCCCGAGCTCAATGTCTGCACGGTCGAGGATCCAATCGAGATTGTCGATCCCAACTTGAACCAGATGCAGGTCCAGCCCTCGATCGGTGTGACCTTCGCCAGTGGAGTCCGGACCTTGTTGCGTCAGGATCCCGATATCATCATGGTTGGTGAGATCCGTGATCTCGAAACCGCCGAAATCGCGGTGCAGGCCTCCCTGACCGGGCACCTGGTGCTTTCCACTCTGCATACCAACGATGCCGCTTCGGCCGTTACCCGGCTGCTCGATCTCGGGGTTTCCGATTTTCTGATCCAGGCGACCCTGCTCGGGGTCACGGCCCAGCGCCTGGTCCGGACCCTCTGCCCCTTTTGCAAGGAGCCGGTCGCTGTCGACCAGCACTTCTGGCATCTTCTGACCGCACCCTGGAAGATTCCGCCGCCGGCGCAGTTCTACCGGGCGGTCGGCTGTTCCGAATGCCGTCGGACCGGGTACCTGGGGCGCAGCGCCATTTTTGAGATCATGCACGTGACTCCGGCCTTGGCCGGCCTGATAACCGCCTCGGTCAATCTCGAGAGTCTGCGGCATCAGGCTGTCAGTGACGGGATGCGTCCTTTGCGGCTCAGCGGCGCCAACGCCGTGGCCGCCGGGCTCACGACACCGGAAGAGATCTTCCGGGTCGCTCCACCGCCGCCGGAAGCCGAGATCGGAGCCGGGCCGCGATGACGAACTTTTCCCGGCAGGTGATTTTCGATCTTGAAACCACCGGCTTGTCGCCAAAATATGGTCACCGGGTTATCGAGATCGGGGCGGTGGCGGTCGAGAACGGTCGCCTGGGCGCCGAGTTTCACTCCCTGATCAGCACTGACCAGCCGATTCACTGGGCTGCCCGCAAGGTTCACGGGATCAGTCCCCGGATGCTGGCCGGTCAGCCGGATGCGGCGACCGTTTTCTCCCGTTTCAAAGAGTTTATCGCCTCTGATCTGCTGGTTGCCCATAATGCCCCCTTCGATCTCCGTTTTCTTGCCAGCGAATTCGCTCGCCTCGACCTGACTCTTCCCAACCCCTCTTCCTGCACCCTGAGGCTCAGCCGTTCCCGCTATCCGCAGCTTTCCAGCCACAAACTCGAAAACCTGGCCCGCTACCTCCTGGGGGCCGAAGCCCTGGCGGGTGAACGCTTGCACCGGGCTCTGGCCGATGCTCGTCTGACCGCAAAGATCTGGCTGCGGATGAACCGGGATCACTATTGATCAAAGTTATATCCCGCCTTCCGGCTATTCAAAATTCCAATTGGATTTGTTTTCGCCAGCCATACTATAAAATATCGGTTTTATTGCTGAATTTCTTTCCGGAGGTGGATAATGAAGATACGGTGTCACGGGGTTGTGGAAAAAGGTCTTGGCTTGAAGGTTTTTCTGTTGTTGCTGATGTTCGGATTCCTGGCGGGTTGGGCGCCATACCCGGCCGGGGCGGCGGATGGGGTGATTCGGATTTCCGGTGGTACCGCTCATATTCCGGTGATGAAGGCGGCGGCCCGGGTTTTCATGGAAAAGCATCCGGGGGTCAGGATCACGATTGCCGGCGGCGGTTCCGGGGTGGGCATCAAGCAGGTTGGTGAAGGTCTGGTCGATATCGGCAATTCGGGCCGGCGGCCAACGGAACGCGAAATCGAGAAGTATGGCCTGGTTCTGCATCGTTGGGCTCTGGACGGGGTCGGGGTGATTGTCAACCGGGATAATCCGATCCGGAAATTGACCCGCCAGCAGCTCAAGGCCGTTTTCAGCGGCCGGATCAGCAACTGGCGGGAGTTGGGTGGAGTCGATCACGAAATAACCCTCTGCAGCCGGGAGGCAGGCAGCGGCACCCGCAAGGTTTTTTGGAAAAAAGCCCTGGAGAAGGGTGATATCAGCGATCGGGCCCAGGTGGTTCCCTCCAATGGGGCCATGAAGATCGCTGTGGCCGGCAACCCTTACGCTATCGGCTACATCTCGGTCGGCTACCTGGATGGTTCGGTGGCCGGGGTGGCCCTGGATGGTGTGGCACCAACCCTGGAAAACGTCAAGTCGGGTCGTTACCCGGTGGTCCGTGGCCTCTACAGCAATACCAAAGGTTCTGCCCGGGGCCTGGTCAAGGAGTTTATCGACCTGCTTTACAGTCCGGTGGGTGAGAAGATCATTTCCGGTAAAGGCCTGCTTCCCGTCGAGCGTTGAAATTGCGGGACAGGATCAGTTATTTACTCTTTTTTCTGCTGGCCGGCGCCGGCGCCGGGCTCACCCTGGCGATTTTTTTCTTCATGGTTCTGTTGGGGAGGCCCCTGTTCGACGGGGCGACTTTCGATCTCCTCCTGGCATCGAAGTGGCTTCCCGACCGCGGTCTTTACGGCCTGTTGCCGTTCGTTTTCAGTTCCGCTCTGATTGTCACCTGCAGTCTGTTGCTCGCTTTCCCGCTGAGTCTCGGCAATGCCATTTTGATTCATCTGCTGGCCCCCCGTTTTCTGGCCCGGGGGTTGTACCGGCTGGTCAGCCTGATGACCGGCATTCCCACGGTGATTTATGGTTTTGTCGGGGTTTTTCTCCTGGTTCCTCTGGTTCGGGAGAGTTTTTCCCGGGGCTCGGGAATGTCGGTGTTAAGCGCCTCCTTGCTGTTGGCGCTGCTGATCTCCCCGACCATGATCCTTCTTTTCGTGGAAAGCTTTGCCGCCGTGCCCAAAGCCCATTTGCGGGCTCTCGAAGCCTTGGGCGCCAGCCCCCGGCAGAAACTGCTCCATATAATTCTGCCGGGAGCCGCCAACGGTCTGCTGGCCGGTTTCCTGCTGGCCGCCGGCCGGGCTCTCGGGGATACCCTGATCGCTCTGATGGTGGCCGGCAATACCGCGGCCCGGCCCACGGGACTGCTCGATCCGGCCCGGACCCTGACTGCCCAGATCGCCCTGGTGATGGCCGCCGATTTCGACAGTATCGAATTCAAGACCATTTTCGCTTGCGGCATCATCCTCTATCTCGGCAGTGCCGGCCTGACTCTGCTTTTTCGGGCCCTGGTGCGCCGTCGTCATGATCCTTCCGGGTTTGGAGTCAACCCATGAAACGGATCTATGACGTGATCCTGACTTTCTATGCCTGGTTCTGCGGGCTGCTTTTGCTGGGTGCGGTCGGGACAGTGCTGGGATTTCTCCTGCTTAAGGGGATCCCGGCCCTGAAGCCGGAGCTGGTGCTGGGTGAAACCCCGTTGGTCGATGCTCTTTTTCTGCGGCGGGTCGTAATCGACGGTCTGCTGCCGGCGATGACCGGGAC
>JAADEO010000216.1 GCA_013153415.1 Deltaproteobacteria bacterium | reverse complement strand
CGGCGCCTCGAAATCACTGTCTCGAAGCAGACCATCCTGTTCCCGACTCCCATGATAGAAATAGGTATCCAACGCATCCACGGTTCCCCGGTAGGTATGGATATGGACCAGGGCCCGGGCGAAGGTGCCGACGAAGCCCTGCAGATCCCACTCGATCTGGATCCGCACGGTACCGTTGCTCCCCCCACCCCCGGTAGCGGACAATCCGGCCGCTACCACTGCCGGAGCCCCGCTGGACAGATCGGCGGTATGATTGTCCCCCAAACCGTCGCCATTGCTGTCCGCCACGCTGCCGGCCACCGAAGCCGGGATAACGACAAGCGCATGAACCCGCCGGCAAAATCCCGCGAGCGTGAAAACCAGAATCAGACCAATCACCGCCACCCATTTCGTAATCTTCATCTCTTCCTCCCTGACATTTCCGACCAGGCTCTTTCGCCGCCCTGAAATTCGTCTGAAATCTGACAGAAATCTGACAGATACAATCAAACATAACCGATCATCAATCAATTGGCAAATTCCGCCCCCGACCGTCCCCGTAAAGAGAAAAGCCGGCAAAACCTTCGAAAAAAGCTTCGAACCAAAACCAGCTCTCTCTTTCTAAAGAGCGTGGATGACATAAACGACCACGCCCCAGACGGTGAAATCCATGGCGGGCGTGATCTCGGTGGGACTGAACTCGCGGTTTTCCGGCACCAGGTAGAGTTTTTCGTCGATCACCCGGATTCTCTTTACGGTCAGCTCGCCGTCGATCACGGCGATCACCACCTTCCCGTCGACCGGTTCCAGGGCCCGGTCGACGATCAGGATATCGCCGGAACGGATCCCGGCATCGATCATCGAATCGCCCTTGACCCGGACGAAGAAGGTCGCCGCCGGGTGCTTGATGAGATGACGGTTGAGATCGAGCTGATGCTCGATATAGTCGTCGGCCGGCGAAGGAAAGCCGGCGGCTACCGGCACCAGGAAAAGGGGCCGTTCGCCGGAGGTGGTCCGGTCGGACCGGTAGATCTCTTCGACTATCGTTTTCATCCGCAGTTCACCTCCGGCAACTGCTTCCAGTTGGTAGTAAAGGAGCCTGAAAGCCGTTTGAAAGAGGTTTTCCAACTCCGACAACTCCCCGGCATGAGACCGGCAGCCGCCGCATAGTTCACGGTTCCGGACCCCATGCGCCCGTTGACCGTATCGACGGCCTGCATCAACCGGGCCGCCTTGCGCCGGTCGACCGGATCGAAGAAACTGGCCTGGACCATATCTTCCCGTCCCAGATCCTGGAGAAGGATGCCGGCCTTCTTGTAGCTTCGGCCCGGGCGATGGATTTTGCGCAAACCCTCGAGCGCGCGGCCGATCAGCTCCGCCGTGTAGCTGCTTTTTACCGGCAGTCTGATGGTAGCGCTGTCGTAGAGATAGTCATTTTTGAAACGGTTGGTCATGAGATAGACGACCAGCACTCCGGCCACCGACCTCTGGGCCCGCAGTTTCTCGGCCCCGGCGGCGGCATAGGCGGAGACCGCCTCCGCGAGCTCGGTCAGTGAAGCGATCTCCCCCTTGAAGGTCCGGGAGACCGTGACCGACTGTTTCCGCGGCGGGGCCTCCTCCAGAGGATAGCGACAGATACCATTGAGCTCGTCCCGCAGGCGCAGGCCGACCACCCCCATCTTGCGCCGGAGCAGTTCCGGAGCGGCATTCTTCAAGGCCAGAGCGTTATCGATACCGTGGCCGCGCAGATATTCTTCCAGACGCCGACCGACGCCCCAGACCTTGCCGACCGGAACCGCGGCCAGAGCCCGGTCCCGGTATTCCGGCCCGCTCAGATCGAGCACGCCCGCGGCTTTAGCCGAGCGTTTGGCCAGATGGGCGGCGAGCTTGGCCAGGGTCTTGGTCGGCGCGATCCCGACCGAGATGGGAATACCCGTCCAGCGTTCCACGGTGCTTTTGATTTCGCGGCCGTACATATCCAGGTCCCGGCGGGCGAAACCGTCGAGATCGAGAAAGGCCTCGTCGATCGAGTAGACCTCCAGCGCCGGCGTGAACCGGGCCAGGGTCCGCATCACCCGGCGCGACATATCGCCGTACAGGGCGTAGTTGGAAGAAAAAACCTCGACCCCATGCTTGCGGATGATCTCCTCGAGCTTGAAGGCGGGCTCCCCCATGCCGATGCCGAGGGCCTTGGCCTCGTTCGAACGGGCCACCGCGCAACCGTCGTTGTTGGAGAGCACGATCACCGGCCGGCCGACAAGCCTCGGATTGAAGACCCGCTCGCAGGAGACATAGAAATTATTGCAGTCGACCAGGGCGAAAATCGGCATCATCTGCTCCCGGGAAACAAAAGCGCGTCAGCAACCACCACCGGCAGCGATCAACACGTCCCGTCAGCGGAGAGATCCCCGCCGCCGGCCCGGAAAAGCGCGCGCAGAAAGCTCTTCGCCCGCTCGTAAATGCCCGGGAAGTTGCTTTCCCGCGGACCGGCGATATTCAGAACCTCGATTTCGTTCTCCCGCAACCAGTCTTCCACGACCCGGGGATCCCCGTTTCGCTCCAGATCGACCACCAGGCAGGGTTTGGCGAAAAGACGGGCTTTTTCGATGGTCAGGGCCGTCCCGCCGGATGGAGGGCCGACGGTGAATACCAGGGTGCCGTCGGAGTCCCGGACATTGAGTTCGGTCCGCACCCGGTAGGCGGCCGAATCGGTCTCTTGCAGGGGATAGCGCACAGCGATCGGGACATCCTCGGCCCGGCGGCCCCGCGGGCACCAGCCTCCGATAGGAAGAGACGACTCGATGGCGGCATCGAGCCCGGCCCGATCGGCCCCGGTCTGGCCTCCGGAAATCACTTTACGCACTGGCGTCTTCATGCTCCGGCCCCAGTCGCTGCAACGGACCGGCAATAGGCTTCCAGGTCCGATTTCAGTTTTTCCGCCAACCGTTCCTGGTCCAGGATGAAGATATCCGGCAGCCACTGCTTGACCAGGATCAGGACCTCGGAATCGCTGTAATAGGTCATCGAGGCCAGCAGGTGCTCCGGCTCCCGGCTCTCGATCGTCAGGGAAGAGGGCGGATTGCGCTCGAGATAGACCCGGGCCCGGCCGGTGATTTTCAGTCTTACCGTCCGGCACTCGTCGCTGACCCAAGGGCTGGAGATTTCGGTGGAGATATTCTCCAGCTCCTCGAGCACTTTGGGATTGGCCCTGTAGTTGCCGGGATGGATCATCGGAGAAGAGATCTTTTTGAAAATGAAGCTTTTGAGCCGGTCGGCCGCCAGATCCCAGGCCAACAGGTACCAGAATCCCCTGAGATTGGCCAGGCGATAGGGATGGACGGTATATTCCCGGCTCTCATCCCGGTTGTTGAGATAGGTGAAGCTCACCTGCTGACGCAGGGCCACGGCCTGGTTGAGCAGCCGGAAAGCGTCTCCGTGGGCCGAGATATCCTCGATATCGAGATGGAAGAGGAAGCAGGAAGTGCTGAAGCTCCGGCCCCGGAGAAAATGATCCGCGATCTTCGAGTATTCGGGATTGACATTGCGGATCATGGCCGCCAGCAGGTCGGCCACCAGAATGGCGTCGGGCTCGCCCGTGCCCCGCAACCGGTAGCCGTCGATGAAACGGTAACGGCCGTCTTCCCGGCGCCGTTCGATCGGCAGATGGCTCAAGCGCTCGTTCAGGTCCTTCTGGATGGTCCTGAGACTGACCCCGAACTCCTCCGCCAGATCCCGGACATCGAGCGCTTCGCCGACGTTGAGACGGCAGATGATCGTCGTCAGGCGGTACATCGCCTTATCGTATTCCGGTTTGCCCATCAGCTCTCACCCGTCCCTAGGCGGCGCGACTCTCGCTTCTCATGATCTGCCGGGAAAGACAGAACTCCCGATACAGGGCCAGTTCCCCGGCAAGGTTCCGCATGGCCCAGCCCAGGATGAACAGGTCATCGAGCCAGGCGATGCAGGGAATGAAATCGGGAATGATATCAGCCGGGAAGACCACGTAGGCGAGGGCTCCGGCGGCGGTGGCCAGGGCGGCCGGCGCCAGCCGGAATTCAGGGTCGGTGATCATCTCCCAGAGATCGATGAAATCATCATACCACTTCTTGTCCCGATGGGCCCGGATAAATCTCAGGGCCTGCCGGGAATCGAACTCCCCGGCCAGTTTCCGCGCCAATCTTACCGCCTGGTCCTGCTCCGCTGGTGACAGACTCATTTTCATTCTCCTGTATCTTACGTGATTTTCGACTCGTTACGAGTTCATCGAACCTGACGCACAGATAACAGAAGGAAACGAAAGCGTGAGTTCGCCGACCGGCAGCGACGAAAAAAAATTCTTTCCGCACAGCAACGGCAAGAGGCCACTTGTCCGGTTACTTGTACTTGTCCGGTTACTTGGCCGGCCACTTGGTAGCGGAATCAGGAAACGACCTCTTTCATTGCATCCGAAGAATATCTCCTCCCGGCAGCCGATGCAAACAAAAAAAGGGTCAGCTGACCGTTTCAGCTGACCCTTGATTCTCATGGCGGGCAATACAGGATTCGAACCTGTGGCCTTTGGCTCCGGAGGCCAACGCTCTATCCAGCTGAGCTAATTGCCCTGACTCATTCCGAAAGGATGCCCCTGATAGCACAAAAACCGGCGTCTTGACAAGTAAAAATACACCATTTACGGCAAATCCAGCCGGGTTTTCAGGGCCCGGGCGCAGACCTCGGCGCAGGCTCCGGCATTTTCCCGCCACTGCCGGTGGCCCCGGGAACCGACGAGGTTGGCGACCGCCAGGAGCAGCGCCGCGGGGATTTCGCGGCGCTGGCAGACCCGGGCGAAAGAGAAGGCCTCCATCTGTTCGAAATCGACCCGATAGAACTCTCCGGCCCGGCGGGCGGCAGCATCGTCGGAGGTGATCGAGGCCAGCGTCAGGCAATGGCCGCCCGGTTCCGTTCCCGGCAGCAGACCGGCGACGGATGCCTCATCGAGTTCGCAGCGACAGGCCATGGGCCCGGGGAAATAGCCGGAACCGGCGATCTCGGATGCGTCTCCGAGGGTGATCCGCAGCGGGGAGACCAGGCTTTTCAGCGGAAAGCGGTCGCCGGCGGCAGGGTAGACTCCGCAGGTGCCGGTCAGAAGCGCCCGGCTGATCCTGAAACGGGAGAAAAGCTCTTCGAGCCCGGCAGTGAAATCGACCAGACCGATCCCGGCCGCCGCGGCCAGCACCGGCTTCGAGGCGTGCCGGAAGATATCGTCCGCCAGCGGGATGAAAAGGGAATCTTCGAGCAGAGGCCGCAACTCCTCGATAACGGCGGCCGTGATCAGCAGCATAACCTATCCCGAAAAGGATATCCCGGTCGCATCCTGAACCGCCTTGTCGAGTTCAGCCTGTCCCCGGACCAGCAAATCATCCACACTCTCGCCCTCGCGGGCGCAGACCCCGCCGACCGCGGCGTCCAGAAAGACATCGAGACCGCTGACCTGCATGGTGCTGATCAGACGTTTGATCTTGTCGGCCACCACCCGGCTGCCCTCGACGGAGGAATTGGTCAGGATGGCCCAGAAGGTGGCATCGTCATAGAGCCCGACGCTGTCGGTCATCCGCACGTAGGCGCTCAACTGATCGAAAACCGCCCGGTTGGTTATTTCCCAGTCTTCCGGGCCTAGAACTTCGATGAAGGTATGGTAATTCTTGATCCGCAGGAAAAGCAGGGAAAAGGAGACCCGGTAACGTTCCTGGTAGGCCAGCTGACGACGCAGGAGATCGAGCAGGGCCCGCTGGTTGGGAATGCCGGAAGGGGTTTCCGAGATGAAAAAGGGAAAGGTTTCACTGTCCGAGAAGACCGGATTGGAAACCAGGCGCAAAACCCCGACCTTGCCGCCCGGAAAATCATGGAAAGTCATTCCGGGCAGAGCCTGATCGGCATTTACCATTTCCGGCAGCGAATTATCGTCCTCGTCCGGAGCGAAACCGGAGGGCAGCAACAGTCCTTCCCAAGGCCGGCCAACGATCTGCTCGGACCCGAGTTTGGTAATCTCCTCCATCTGAGGACTCCAGTAGGTCACCTGGTCATTATCGTCCAGAAGCACCAGGCCACAACCGGTTCCGGCGGCGACCGCCGCCAGGATCTCTTTATCCAGAGTAGGCACGACTATTCTCCATGAAAAGGGTTTGACGGACTAATCTTTTTCCTCTATGAAAAGCCTGCGTTGCAAAGCCACTCCTGCCGGAAGGTGATTGATTATGATAGAGATGCGCCAGATCCAGGTTTTCCTGGCCGTCAGCGAGCTGCTCAATTTCAGTCGGGCGGCGGAAAAGATCCACCTGACCCAGCCCACCGTCAGCAGCCATCTCAAGGCCCTGGAAAGATACCTCGGAGCGGAGTTGCTGGAGAGGGGCGGCCGGGAGATCCGCCTGACTCCGGCCGGAGAGCTTTTTCTGCCCTACGCCCGCCGCATCTACTCCCTGCAGGAACGAGCCCGGCAGGAGCTTTCGCTCTACACCGGGGCCGCCAGCGGCACCCTGGAGATCGGCGGCAGCAATACGCCGGGCCAGTATATTCTGCCCGGGGTGATCGGCTCATTTTCAAGAGAGCGTCAGAAAGTCCGCATCACCCTGCGGATCGGCGACAGTGAAAGCATCATCTCCCAGATCGGCGACGGCCGGCTCGAGCTGGGCCTGGTCGGAACCCCGGCTCCGGCGGGAGACTTCATCTCCCACGAATGTCTTGGCGATGAACTCATCCTGGTCGCCGGGCCCGCAACCGCAACCGGCCTGCCGGACAAGCTGACCACCGCCGTCCTCAGAAAAATACCGCTGATAATCCGGGAAAAAGGATCCGCCACCCGCCGGGTAACGCTCTCGGCTCTCCGGGATATCGACATCAGGGGAACCGGCGAACTCAATATCGTGGCCGAAATGGGCAGCGTCGAAGCCATCCGCCAGGCTTTGAAGAACGACCTCGGAGCGGCCATCATCTCGGATCTGGCCGTCGGCGAGGATCTGGCTAACGGTGCCCTGGTCCGGTTGGAACTTCCCGGGGAGCCGATCCGCCGCAATTTCTACCTGGTCTGCGACCGCAACCGTAAACTCTCACCCCTGGCCGAGGCCCTGAGTCGTTTCATCATCGCTTCCCGGAGCTGAGAAAAGCGTCCGTCCGTCCCGTCAGTAGAGAACCTCGGAAAGTCCCAGCATATCCAGCATATCGTAGACCCCGGGGGGCTGTTTGACAATCCAGCCGGCCGCCTGAAGGGCGCCGCGGGCGAACGGTTCCAGGGTCTGGGAGCGGTGGGTGATCTCGAGGCTCTCGCCGCTGGTCGCGAAAATTACCGTATGCTCGCTATTGAGACTTCCGCCCCGGATGCTGGAGATGGCGATCTCCTTTTCCGGCCGGGGTCCGATCAGACCCCAGCGGGCTTCATGGCGCAGGGCCTCGGAGAGCGACCAGCCCCGTTTCTCGGCCACGATCTGGGCCAGGCTCAGGGCGGTGCTGGAGGGGGCGTTGCGTTTCTCCCGGTGGTGGCGTTCGATGATCTCGACATCGACGCTGTCGTTGGGCAGAACCGTCACCGCATTGGAGGTCATGCGCAGGGCCAGGTTCATCATCATGCTCATATTGGGGCTGAGCAGTACCGGCACATCATGCAGAATATCGCTTAAACGGTTGAGCTGAGCCATGGTGAAACCGGTGGTGCCGATAACCATGGCGGTTTTCTGGGCCGCCGCCCAGGACGCTGCCGCCAGAGTCTCGTCCGGCGAGCTGAAATCGACGATCACGTCGAGCCCGTAACGCAGCTTGACATTGTCGAGCTGGGCGGCCAGTTCGTCTTCGATCGACTTGCGCCCGGAACGACTGTGCGGCAGGGAAACCGCCAGGGCTCTGACCTCCTCACGGCCGGAGAGATATTCCATGAAAGCCCGTCCCATCCGGCCGGAAGCCCCGGTAACAGCAATTTTCAACATACTCCTCACCCGTTTTCCGCTTTAAGAGTTCTCTGCAAAAGATCGGTTACCGCCTGGCGCGGGTCCTTGCCCTCTTCCAGGATTTTGTAGACCTGTTCGGTGATCGGAGCTTCGACCCCGAGCCGGGCCGCCAGCTGATAGGTCGAAATCGTGGTCTTGACACCCTCGGCCACCATGTTCATACCGGCCAGAATGTCACTCAATGAACGGCCGCGGCCCAGTTCCAGGCCGACGCTGCGGTTGCGGGAAAGATCACCGGTACAGGTGAGCACCAGGTCTCCCATCCCGGCCAGGCCGGCGAAAGTCAGGGGCCGGGCTCCGGCGGCGACCCCCAGACGGGTCATCTCCGACAGGCCGCGGGTGATCAGGGCGGCTCGGGTATTGGCCCCGAAACCGAGACCATCGGCGATTCCGGCGGCCAGGGCCATGACATTCTTCAGGGAGCCACCGAACTCGATGCCGATGACATCGGAATTGGTATAGACCCGGAAACGGTTGCCACTGAAAACCTGCTGCACGATCTCGGCCACGGCCATGTCGCCAGCTGCAGCGACCACCGCGGTCGGCAGCCCCTTGGCCACCTCGCGGGCGAATGAAGGACCGGAGAGAAAAGCCAGGCGGGCCCGGCGGCCAGCTTTGGCGAGCTCTTCCTCCAGCACCTGGGACATGGTCATCAGGGTACCGTTTTCAATACCCTTGGAAGCCGACACGAGAATGACATCCTCGGGCAGGCTGGGCAGAAGCTGAACGAAAACCCGGCGCATGAGTTGGGAAGGCGGTACCAGCAGCACCAGTTCCCGGTCCCGGACGGCCGTACCGAGGTCGTCAGTGAAGGCGAGCTCTTCATGCAGAGAGATATCCGGCAGGTAGAGATCGTTCTCCCGGGTCTTGCGCATCCGCGCCACGAGATCACTCTCGTAGGCCCAGAGCGTCACCTGGTGGCCGTTGGCCGCTAAAAGCTGCGCCAGGGCGGTGCCCCAGCTACCAGCCCCGACGACTCCGATCTTCATAGCAGGCCATACTCCTCGAGCACAGTTTTGAGCCGGTCCCGGTTCTCGGGACTCATCGGCGCTAAGGGCAGACGCAGTTCTTCATCGATTTTGCCCATCAGCGCCAGAGCGGTTTTGACCGGCACGGGATTGGTTTCATAGAACATGGCCCGGGCCAGTTTCTGCAGTTTCCGGTTGAGGGCTGCGGCCTCGGCCCAGTCGCCGGCCGTAAAGGCATCATAGATACCGGCCACCAGCTCCGGAGCGACATTGGCGCTGACCGAGATCACCCCTTTGCCGCCGACGCACATCTGCGGGAAAAAGGTGAAATCGTCACCGGAGAGCAGGTCGAAATCACCGACACAGAGCTCCACCACTTCGCTGGCCCGCTGCATCGATCCGGTGGCCTCCTTGATGCCGACGATGTTGGGCAGTTCGGAAAGCCGACCCACGGTTCCCGGCAGAAGATCGACACTGGTGCGGCCCGGCACGTTGTAGAGCAGCATCGGGATATCGACACTCTCGGCAATCGCTTTGAAATGCTGGTAAAGACCTTCCTGGGAAGGCTTGTTGTAGTAAGGGGTGATCAGCAGAACCCCGTCGGCCCCGGCATCCTTGGCATGCCGGGTCAGGTGAATGGCCTCGGCCGTGTTGTTGGAACCGGCCCCGGCAATCACCGGCACCCGGCCGGCCACCGCCTCGACCACGATATCGACCACCTGGTTATGCTCATCATGGGAGAGGGTCGCCGACTCCCCGGTCGTTCCACAAGGGATAATCGCATCGATTCCCCCGGCGAGCTGAAATTCCACCAGTTCCCGCAAAGCGGTTTCATCAACCCGGCCCTCTTTAAAAGGAGTTACAATCGCTACCATCGCTCCTGCAAACATCGTCAAATCCTCCCGCCTGACGGTTCTATTCAAACCCGACGGCGCCGCTCGCGGCCGCCGTCAGAAACTCTCTCTCCAAAACTCCTTTATATACGATAACCGCCCCCCCTTCAAGGAAAACTTCCCGGAAACCGCGGCCGTTCCTTTCGAAATAGACGGTCAAACGGTCCCCGGCCCGGGTAGTGACTTCGGCCGGGGAGCGGACCAGTCCGGCATCGGCGGCCACCAGGGCGGCAGCCACCGCGCCGGTGCCACAACCCATGGTCTCGTCTTCGACTCCGCGTTCGAAGGTCCGAACAGCCAAACGGTGTTCGTCGAGAACCGTCATAAAATCAACATTGGTGCCGGCCGGAGAGAATTCGGGATGAAGACGTATCTGCCGGCCCCGACCGGCGACATCGACCGCATCCAGATCATCCTTGATCAGGATCACGGCATGGGGTACCCCGGTGTTGATGAAAGCCACTTTTTCCGGGCCTCCTTCACATTCGAGTTCGACGGAACGCCGCAATCCGAACGGCCGGGTCATCTCGAGACGCACCCGGTCACGCTCGACACTGGCCTGAATCGGGCCGGCCGGGGTCATGAAGGTCATTTCGATCCCGGCGATCTGCTTCAGAAAAGCGAAACGGGCGACGCAGCGGGCGCCGTTGCCGCACATTTCGGCCTCGGAACCATCGGAATTATAGAAACGCCAGAGAAAATCGCTGTAGGGATCGTCCTCGACCAGGATCAGGCCATCGGCCCCGATACCCACTGACCGCCGACAGAGACGGGCCACCAGATCGGGCCGGTCCGTCCGGGGGAAAACCCCACCACGGTTATCGATGATGATGAAATCATTGCCACTGCCATGCATCTTCCAGAAAGGAACCTCGTCGTTCTCCAACACGGATCACCTCCATACCTGCTGCCGCCGCAGCCTTAGAATTTTATCTCTCACCGCACCGCAGAGGGCGCGGACATAATCACTTGCATAATCGGGATAGCTCCAACGCAACGGAACATACTCCCCGCACTCGTAAACCAGGGTCAGATCGGCATAGATGCCTTCTCCCAGATAGGGACGATGCGGCACCGGCTTGGTCGAAGCCAGGATGAGATGCTCAAGGGCGAGGTAGCCGGGATCAAGGTTGATCCGGCGACCGCCGGAAACCGCATACTCGCTTTCGAGCCGATCGGTGAAATGCTTGGCCCGGACCAGGGCCGCACGGGGAAAAGGACGGACGAAAAAGAAGATATAGCGGCCCAGCGGCGCCCCCATCTCGGCCGTATAATAACGAGAATGGGCGAACGACAGCCAGAAGGAGCAGAGATCGATCGGGCCGAATTCGGCTTCCAGCCGGGGACAGGCCGCCAAAGCGGCTTCCCGGTCCCGGGCCAGCACGCTGACCAGTAGGGCACCGGGTTCGGGGGCGCGATAATCGCGACCGGGACGCATCGGCTACTCCCGGGGGCGGAGATTGAGATCGTTGTAGGCGATAATCTCATCCCCGGAGGCAGTCGCGGTGCCGGTCTTGCCGACCACGATACCGGCCGCGAGATTGGCCAGCCGGGCGGCCCGGACCAGATCCGGCGGGCCGGCGACCAAGGCCAGAGTCAAGGCCGCAATCACCGTGTCCCCGGCTCCGGTGACATCGAAAACCTCCCGGGCCAGGGTCGGCAGCAGCACCGGCTCACGCCCCTCGGAGAAAATCGCCATGCCGTCCTCGCCCCGGGTAATGACCAGGGAACGGCAACGGAAACGTTCGCGAATCTCTTTCCCGGCCCGGGCCAGGCTCTCCCCGGTAACGGCAAAGCCGCAGGCCTGGCCGGCCTCGAGGGCATTCGGGGTTACGAGATCGACATCGTGGTAGAGATCGAAATTGGCGACCTTGGGATCGAGAGCCAGAAAGAGTTCCCGCTGCCGGCACTCGGAGACGAGCAGATCGAAAAGTTCCTTCTCGACCACGCCCTTGCCGTAATCGGAGATGATCACCCCGTCGACCTGGGCGCAGGCCGCGCCAACGGCACGGCGCAAGTCTTCCCTGGCCTCCGGACCGAAAGGTTCAAGACTCTCCCGGTCGAAGCGAACCACCTGCTGATGGTGGGCGACAATCCGGGTTTTGACCGAGGTCGGCCGTTTTCCATCCACTACCAGGCCAGCGACTCCGCAACCGGACCCGGCCAGTTCCTGACGCAGACGACAGCCATCGTCATCATCGCCGACCAGGGCGACGATCTCGGGCCGGCCGCCCAGGGCCAGAAGGTTGCGGACCACGTTGGCGGCCCCACCCGGGCGATGGTCCCGGCTGCGAACCGAAACCACCGGCACCGGAGCCTCGGGCGAGATCCGTTCGACCACGCCGCGAATGAAACAATCGACCATGACATCGCCGAAAACCAGGATGCGCTTACCCTGCATGGCGGCCAGCAGCTCCTGCAGTTCCGGGCGTGAGAAAGGGGTATTATTGGTCAGCATTGTGAAGGTTCAAAGTTTAAGGTTCAAGGATAAAGGATTTCGGCGGAAAGGAGAAGCCATCAGGGCTGGTAGCCGAATCTCTGGAGCATGTTCGGCTTCTTGGTCCAGTTCTTGGCGACCGAGACATGGAGCTCGAGGTAGACCGGAATCCCGACAAAGGCCTCGATCTCCTTGCGGGCCCGGGTGCCGATCTTCTTCAGCATGCTGCCGCCCCGGCCGATGATGATCCCTTTCTGCGAGTTCTGTTCGACAAAAATCGTCGCCCCGATGCTCAGACGTTTCTCGAGATCGTGGTAGTAGTCGATCTCGACCGCGACAGCGTATGGTATCTCATCCCGGGTAAGCTCGAAAACCTGTTCCCGGATCACCTCCTGGACCCAGAAACGCTCGCTGATTTCGGTCTGGATATCGTCCGGGAAATAGGGTGGATGCCGGGGCAGGCGGGAGACCATCTCCGCCACCAGTTCTTCGACCCCCTCCCCCGTGAGGGCGCTGAGGAAAAAAAGCTGTCCGGAAACGATCCCGAAATCATCCATAAGCTGCCGAACCATCGGCAGCTCATCCGGGCGCCCGGCCCAGTCCCCAGGCAGGGTGTCCACCTTGTTGAGCGCCACCAGGAAAGGCAGATCTCCGGAGGCGGCCTGCTCGAGAATCTCCTTCTCTCCTTGGCGCAGGGATCCGCTGCCCGCCTCGAGCAGCACCAGAACCAGGTCGGCATCGCGCCAGGCGTTCTGCGAAGCCTCGACCAGGGCCTCATTGAGCTTCCCGCGGGGAGTGTGCAACCCCGGGGTATCGACCAGGATCAGTTGGGCCTTCGGCAGATTCTTGATGCCGACGATCCGGTTGCGGGTGGTCTGGGGTTTATCGGTGACGATCGCGATCTTCTCCCCGAGAATCCGGTTCAGAAGGGTCGACTTGCCGACATTGGGCCGCCCGATCAGGGAGACGAAACCGCAGCGAAAATCGTCACCGGCCATCGTATTGTCAGGTTGAGGCAAATTATTCTCCATGATCCTTTATTCAGCGGCGGCGCAACTGGCGGAAAAAGCCCCGCAGCAGGGTCGAGGCTTCATCCGCGAGCACTCCACCGGTAACCGGAAAACGGTGATTGAGGCGGACATCGCCAGCCAATTGATAAAGACTCTCGATAGCGCCGCCTTTGGGATCGGCGCAACCGTAGACCAGGCGCCCGATCCGGCACTGGACCAGGGCCCCGGCGCACATCACGCAGGGCTCCAACGTAACATAGAGCGTGACCTCGTCGAAGCGCCAGTCGCCAAGAACCCTGCCGACCTCTTCGAGGACCTCGATTTCGGCATGGGAGAGCGCCGAGCGCTTCTCCTCCTTGCGGTTTCGTCCCCGGGCTATCACCCGGCCGGCACGAACCGCGACCGCCCCGACCGGGATCTCCCCGGCGAGCCAGGCCAGGCGGGCCTCATCCAGGGCCAGTGACATGAAGAGGAGATCGCGCATCGGCAAAATGATTCTTTCCTGAAATTTCCGGCCGGACTCGACCCGGTTCCGGGCGACGCACCCGACACGCACCGGGCCGCTGCATATTTTCCGATTGACGCGTTTCCTTCGGCTGCGCTATTAACCGTAGATAACCAAGGGAAGGAGTCTGAAAATGATCAAAAGCAACCGGGTTCCAACTTACAGCTACAATCCCGACAAGGGCCAGTGGCAGGTCGATGAACGCACCCTCGTTCGTGAAGTCCCTCTGCAGATCTGGGTCAACGGCGAACTGCTGGTCACCCTGCATCGGACTCCGGGCAACGAGTTCTTCCTGGCCGCCGGATTCCTCTATTACCAGGGGCTGATCGATTCCCTGGAAGACATTACGGCCCGGCGCCTGGTAAGCGCCACCGATGATGTCCGGGCCAACAACCCGCTGGCGGCCGATTCGGTCCGTCTGACGATCAGACCGCCGGCCACCGCGATCAGCCGCCTGACCGCGGCCGCGATCTGGACGATCATCGCTCCCCAGGTCTGCGAAAAGCGGCCCGACCCGTTCCTGTTGCCACCCCGGCTGATACCCGACCTGCCGGATAAACTCTTTTCCCACCAGCAGCTCTACGAAAGCACCGCCGGAGCCCACGCCGTCGCTCTGCTCAACCGGGACGGCCGGATCCTCCACTGCGAAGAGGATGTCGGCCGTACCAACGCCCTCGACAAGATCGTCGGCTACTGCATCTTCAATAAGATCGATATGAGGTCGGTCGCCGCCCTTTTCTCCGGCCGCATCAACCTCGAGATGGCGGTCAAGATCGCCCGGGCCGGTTTCCCCCTGGCCCTTTCGATCTCGGCCCCGACCGCCGGGGCCGTGGCCGTTCTCAAACAGACCGGCATGGCTTATGTCGGTTCTCTGCAGAAAAAACCGGTCACTCTGTTCTGCGGCTCACTCTGAGCCGCGCATCAGGCCCTGACGACGTAGACTCCGCAGCCGGCCTGTTCCACGACTTCGGCCGAGACGCTGCCCAGGAAGGCTCTTTTGACCGCCCCCTTGCCGGTACTGCCGATGACCAGGAGATCGATATCGCGATCTTCGGCCTCCTGGATGATCCTTTCCGCCGGGTTGCCTTCAACCACGACGGTTTCGAGATCGATCCCTTTCTCGGCCGCCAGCTTGCGGACCACGAGGAAGATCTCGTCGGTGATCCTCTGCCAGCGCTCCCGATCCTCGGCATCGCTGCGCCCGGGCAGCCAGCGGGCCACCATCTCGTCATAATCCTGAACCCGGTCGGTCTTGACGAAAAGAGCGCAGAGCTTGTTCTTGAACTTGCCGCTCTGACATCCCGCCAGCCAGACGGCCTCGGAAACCGCTTTGTCGGAAACCGCCGAGCCATCCACCGTAACCATGATCTTTCTCCGGAAATTCAGCATCGTCCCACTACTCCCTGCATGCATCCGGCAAGGTCTCTCGGACTCCTGCCGGTAAGTTGCTCATTCCATCCCGTCGAAATGCGAGAAATCGCCCTCGTCGGCCACCCCCCCGACCGGCACTCCGGCATAGTCGTCATAACGGGTATCGACATCGCGAAAACTGGTGAATTCTCCCAGAAACCGCAGCGTCACGGTTCCGGTGGGACCATTTCTCTGTTTGCGTATCAGGATCTCGGCCATCCCGGCGTTTTCGGGCTTGTCGGGGTTGTAGACCTCGTCCCGGTAGACGAACATGATGACGTCGGCATCCTGTTCGATGGCCCCGGACTCGCGCAGATCGGAGAGCTGGGGACGCTTGTCGATCCGCGATTCGACGCTCCGGTTGAGCTGGGAGAGCGCCACCACCGGAATATTGAGCTCCTTGGCCATCGCTTTCAGGGCCCGGGAGATCTCCGAAATCTCCCTCTCCCGGCTCTCGCCTTCGCCCCGCATCAGCTGCAGGTAATCGACGATCACCATGTCCAGACCCTGGTCGTTCTGCAGCCGCCGGGCCTTGGCCCGCATCTCCATGACCGTGATCGCCGGGGTGTCGTCGATGTAGAGCGGCAATTCCGAAATCACCGCGGCGGCAT
The DNA here is from genome assembly GCA_013153415.1 of Deltaproteobacteria bacterium. Taxonomy (GTDB): domain Bacteria; phylum Desulfobacterota; class Anaeroferrophillalia; order Anaeroferrophillales; family Tharpellaceae; genus JAADEO01. The sequence continues at coordinate 5,167 of JAADEO010000216.1, read as the reverse complement.
CGAGCAGCCGGGGCCAGTCCTCGTCTTTGAGAAACCCCCGCCTGATGGTCTGGGCGTTGAGTTCGGACTGGCTGCATAAAAGCCTGGTGACCAGCTGCTCTTTCGACATTTCCAGGGAGAAGAAGGCGACCCGGCTGGGGATATCGGGGTGGGCCGCAGCGTTATGGGCGATATTGAGGGCGAACGAGGTTTTCCCCATGCTCGGCCGACCGGCAATGATGATCAGATCCGAGGGTTGGAAACCGCAGGTCATCTTGTCGATCTCCTCGAACCCGGTCGCAACCCCGGTAAGCGTGGTATTGTTTTTGTAGGCGGCATCGATGGCCGCGAAACTGGCCTTGACGATCTCGTTGATCGGAGTGATCTCGGCCTGGTTGCGTTTGCGGGCGACATCGAGAATCGACTTTTCCGCCCGGTCGACGAGAACATCGACCTCTTCAACCTCGCCGTAACTGTTTTCGATGATCTCGGTCGCGGCAGCGATCAGGTTGCGCAGCAGGGATTTGTTCTTGACGATTCTGGCATAAGCGATCAGGTTGGCGGCGGTGTGGACATTGTCGACCAGGGAAGCGAGATAACCACTGCCGCCGATCTCATCGAGTTTACCGCGCTGCTTGAGATGATCGGCCACCGTAACCAGGTCGATGGGTTCCTGGTTCTTGGCCAGGGCGAGGATGGTCTTGAAGATTTCCCGGTTACCGGGGCGGTAGAAATCATCCTCGCGAACATAGTCGCCGACCTGGGTCAGGGCATTGTTGTCGAGCATGATCCCGCCCAGCAGCGCCTCTTCGGCCATCAGGTTCTGGGGCGGCACCCTGAGGATCTCAATATCGTCTTTTTTGGCTTGCGGGCCGGCCATGCGAAACTCCGAAAGGAATTAACGAACTGGAGATGAAAAGCGAGTAGAAACTCTACACCTATTCAGCTACCCTTTTCAACCCAAAAAAAGGGTGCCGGACCCCATGCGCGGGATTCCGGCACCCAAAAATTTATCCGACAGCATAGTAGAGGCCTCCCCGATTGCAAGCTGCCGCTTTAAAAACGCGGCTTGTCAAAACGGATGCCACCATCGGGGCTCCGAGGCTTCTTTACGTCGCTATCCTGTTTTCTGCAGAATTCTGGCTACGGGCCGGCCGAATCCGACCAGCGGAAATCACTCTTCCGGCGCGGCTTCGGAGGCTTCAGTTTCAGCCGCTTCGGCCTCAACGTCGGCTTCCGCTTCCGGAGCCCCGGCAGCCTCAGCCGTCTCATCATCCGCCAGGATCACGTCATCGCGATCACCGACCACGACGATTTTCAGTTCCGCCGTGATTCCGACCTGGATCTTGACCTGGGCGGTAAAATCGCCAATGGTCTTGATCGGCTCCGGCAACTCGATCTTGCGGCGGTCGATCTCGACCCCTTTCTCCTTGAGCTGATCGGCGATATCCATCGCCGTCACCGAACCGAAAAGCTTGCCCTGATCGCCGACCTTGCGCTCGAACTCGAGGGTCAGAGACTCGATCTTCTGCTTCAAGGCTTCGCCCTGAGCCTGGAGACGGAGACGCTTCTTCTCGAGGCCCCGCAGGTGATGTTCGACATACTTGATATTGCTTTCGTTGGCGAGAATCGCCCGGCCGGTGGGCAGCAGGTAATTGCGGGCGTAACCGTCCGCCACGGTAACTATATCACCGATGTTGCCGAGATGTTCAACCGGCTCCTGTAAGATTATCCGCATGTTTCTATCCTCCGTAAATATCCTTGATCAGTCTTTGCGATCCTTCCAGGGGTTTTCCAGGGCCCGTTGACGACGGACGATCCGCCGACGGAAATCAAACCAGATATCGAAGATCCCCAACAAAACCGGAAGGATGAAAAGAAACTGAAACGCTATGAAAAAGAAAAAGAAAAAAAATCTCTGTACCCGACCCACGGCAAAGGCTTCGAAAGCGAACTGGATGATCGCCAGTCCCTGGATCAGGTAAGCGAAAAGCAAGATCCCGGCGCTGTTGAGCAACAGGATATGCAAAACCCCCGACGGCGCGAAAAACATCTCTCCGGCCAGAGAGACGATCAGTCCCCAGACCAGGAAAGAGGGCAGCTGCAGATGGGAGAAGGGCACCGCATCCTGGACCAGGGCGGGCGCCTCACCCCGACGGCGTCGGTAGAAAAAGAGGGCGGCTCCGAACCCCAGGCTCTGAATGCCGAAAAAAGCGACATAGAGCAGGGTCGGGAAAACCGTCCCGGCCCAGACCGCGACCCCTTCGGCCGCCTCGCGCAGACTCTGCAACTGGGCCGGATCGATCCCGGCGTTTTCGTAGAGCGACATCACCGCCCCGATATTGGCTTTGAGAAACTGCTCGGTCAGCACCATCGGGGAGACTCCCCGCGACTGGCTGACGGCACAGAGCAGAATGATCAGCAACAGAGTGGTGATCCCGGCCGCGCCGAAAAAAAGCTCGGTTCCGACCCGGCGCCGGCGCAACAGCTCATCGACCACCAGACTGGAGAGGCCGAACTCGAAGAAATAGACCGCTACCGGCGAAGGTGTACGAAAAAAGAGAAAGAGCAGGGCGACCACGATCAGCACCATAGCTGTCACCGGCCACCACAATGAGGTCTGGAAACGCAGATAGACGCCGGGAGCGATAGCCGCCATCCCGACCAGGGCACCGACGATGGGAAACATCGCCCCGCCAAGATAGAGACCGATCGTCAGAGCCACTGCCAACGACAGGGCCCGTCCGATCACCACCTGTTCTGCCCGATCCTCATCCACGCCTCATCCCCTCCAGCCGAAAACCCGGTTTGCCGGATTTCCGGCTTCAGCCTCATCGATCAATAAGGCTTCGGCGCGCTGACCGTAAAAGGCAGCAAGGCGATGTTACGGGCCCGCTTGATCGCCGCCATCAGTTCACGCTGATGGGCCGAACAGGTGCCGGAAATCCGGCGGGGCACGATCTTGCCTTTTTCACTGATATAATAACGCAACAGGCGGACATCCTTGTAATCGATCTTCAAGGAGCTGTCGGCACAGAAACGACAATATTTCCTACGGGTCACGAAGGAGCGGCGCCGGCCGCCCCGAGCATCGGTTTTCTTTCTTGCAATCGCCATGATTATTCTCCCGGATTCTCTTCTGCAGGTTGCTGTTCAGCGGCCGGAGCCTCGGCCTCGGCTTCCGCAGCGGCGGGGGCCGGAGCGCTCTCTTCGGCCGCAGCCTTGGGAGCCTCTTGCGCGACCTCCTCCTCAGTCTCTTCCACCACCTCTTCCTGGACGAAATCGTCCGGCAGGCGCACCGAGAGATACTTGATCACCGACTCGTTGATCCGGAAGCGCCGCTCGATCTCATTGAGACAGTCCGCGGTGCAGGCGAAACGCACCAGAATATAGCGACCTTCATTGTGTTTCCTGACCTGGTAGGCGAGAGTCCTCACTCCCCAGTCCTCCCGGTGGATGAGCTCACCACCCATCTTGGCGAGAGTTCCGTTGAGAATCTCCTCGACCTGTTCCACATCCTCTCCCGGCAGATTTCCGGGATGGATGTAGATCATCTCATATTTTCTTGACAATCCACTCATACTCGATTTCCTCCTTACGAGTTCAACAGCCCCTTGTCATCAGGGCAAGGAAGTCTCCGGGACACTCCTGAAGAACCATCTTCTCCAGGCCCCGGACCGAAACGGGCTGACTACACCAATAAATATAAAATTGCAAGTTTTTTCGCCCGGGCCTGCCAGGAAAAACATGTCACAGCAACCCGCAACGACCATGAACCCAAGAAAAGAAATTTTTTCTCGGCGGAAACCGGCAACTCATTGCCGATAACACGCTGCAGACCCCACTGAACGATCTCCGCAGACCGGCAAACCTCTTCAGATCCTTTCCAACTCATAAGAGCGGCTCCCCAAACCGATCTTAGCGGCGTAGGCGAGCTGGGAGCGCCATTCGATTTCGGGATAAACGGTCCTGAACTTGTCGCTTCCCGGGGCCAGTTGTTCTCCCAGCACGCTGCCGGCCATCCCCGGAGCCGCGACCACGAGATCGGCGCAGGCCTGGTCGAGAGCCACGGGATCACGGGAGGCCAGGATACCGATATCGGCGACCACCGGCATATCATTGTGACCGTAGCAGTCGCAGGCGGGACTGACCTGGAGAACGAAGTTGATGAAGAAGCAGCGCTCCCGCTTACCGTGGCAGGCCCCGTAGGCATACTCCATCATCTTCTCCTGGAAAACCGGAACGGTCTCGTTCCAGCGGATGTTGACCGCTTTCTGTGGACAGACAACGATACACTCGCCGCAACCGACGCACTGCTCATTGTCGATCACGGCCTTGCCGAGTTCCCGATCGATCCGGATGGCTCCGGCCGGGCACCACTCGAGACAGTGACCGCAACCGACACAACGCTTGCGCACCACCTTGGGGCTGATATTGGAATGCTGGGCCAGTTTCCCTTCCCGCCCGGCGCAACCCATACCGAGATTTTTCAGGGCCCCGCCGAACCCGGTCAACTCATGACCTTTGAAATGGCTCAACACCACCAGGGCATCGGCGTTATGAATCTCGGCCGCGATTTTGACCTCTTTGAAATGCTTGAGACCGATTTCGACCCGGCGTACACTGTTGCCTTTGAGCCCGTCGGCGATCAGCACCGGGGCCCCGAGAACGGGAAAATTGAAACCATGGCGGATGGCGGTTTCAAGATGACCGACAGCATCGCTGCGGGAACCGACATAGAGGGTGTTGGTGTCGGTAACGAAAGGTCTGGCCTCGAGCTTCCTGAGCATCTCGACCACCGGACGCACCAAAACCGGCCGAATGAAAGAGACATTGCCCTCCTCACCGAAATGGAGCTTGATCGCGGTCAGGTAACCGGACTCGATTCGCTCCTCCAGCCCCAGGCACTCCAACAACCTGCCCAACTTGGCGAAAAGATTGTTTTTATGGGTAGTTCGCAGATCCGCCATGTAAACCTTGCTGCTCATCATCGATACTCCTTGAAAAATTCAACCGTCACTATTGAAGATAAACGCGACCCTCTGTCAACCAGTTTTCCCCGGCCGTCGCTCACGCATCGCCGGAGATCGTCAACCATCGGCCACCATGCCTGAAGAGAGCAGAGATTGACGCTCCCTGAAAATCCGGTTGAGTTCCCGCCGAAAATCTGCAAGCCGGGATTCCCGGT
>JAADEO010000035.1 GCA_013153415.1 Deltaproteobacteria bacterium | reverse complement strand
ACCAGAAAGTTTCTGCCCCCGGCCGAGATGGAGTTTTCCCCGACACGACAATCAACTCCGATCAGGGTCAGGCCCCACCCGGCAAGGCGGGTCGAGTAGCGGGCGTAGAGAGCCACCAGACCTTCCTGAAACCAGGCTGTCCGGTCCAGAAAATAAAAAAGGGCAGCCAAAACCCAGAAACCGATCATCCAGGTCCAGACGGCACTCTTTCTCCCATTTCCACGCATTCGCCCCACTTCCCCCATATCCTGAAAATTTCTAGAAATCGGGAATTAGCTTAAAATCACGACTTTGTAAAGCACGGCACTTAACCTGGGCCAGAAAATCGCCTCATTCCAAAAACTTTCCTACCAATTCGATAAACTATTGACATTGCGGCAACGCTGCGGTATTCTATAAGTATAATTACCCCAAGACGGGGAAGACACAAAGTGCGGAACACTGCAAGTCTTTGGTCTTTCTCTTTTATCCGCCAGATCACAGAAGACAGCCGGGTTGCCGCCACAAGATGCAGCCCGGCTGTTTTTATTTCTAACAACCAATTCCGGATAAGGAACAGACCAAGAGAGAGGGGAGGAGTTTGCAAGATGAGAAAAAGCTTGATCGTAACAACGTTGTTTCTACTATGTCTGGGCATAACTTTCGGTTATGCTTCGGCCACCACCGTACAGATTACCGTTGACCAGGACGTCGGCCTGAATCCCAATAGCCCGGACGCGAACTACAACGGGTCGACATTGAAATACCTGTGGGTCGGCAATCCCGGCCAGGGAGCAAAATATTACGAGTCGATGTTCGGTTTCGATCTTACCGACATCATCACTGGAATCGGCGCGGATGAAACCCTGCAGGTCAACAGCATCACCTTCACCGCCTGGCATAATTATCAAACCCTCGCCGGCAATGTCGAGATAGGCCTGGGAACGAGTGACAGCTGGAATGCCGACACCGCGACCTGGAACAACAGTTTCGGCAAGCACGGGGCCTCTCTCGACTCGGTCTACATCAACAGCAACCCTTCCTGGTATCGTAACTACGACTGGGACGTATCCTCGGTCGACGAAAATGAGCTGCTCGACGGCTACATCACTTTCTACCTTTTCACCACTCCCACGGGAACCCACAACTGGCATCTTTTCGAACCCGAAGAGTACGGGGCGAACAACGAAGCCTACCTGACCATCGACTACGACATCATCCCCAGCCCGGTTCCCCTGCCCGCGTCACTGGGACTGCTGGCCAGCGCAATTGCAGGATTGCTGCTCCTGAAACGAAAAACGACTCGGAACTGAAACATTTCCGGATCTCCGGTAATCCCGCCCGGTTCAGGCTTGCCGGAGATCCGGTCTTATCCCCTTTTTTCGACCCAGCCGGATTGCTCCCGGATCCGGTTTTTGATCACATCCTCGACACAATTCATGAAATTGAGAATACAGGGCACCCGCAGACGATAGAAAACCTGCTTGCCCCGCTTCTCATCAATCACCAGCCCGGCCTCTTTGAGAACGGAAAGATGCCGGGATACGGTGGAAAAATCGGCCCCGAGCGGTTCTACCAGACTATAGACGGAACACTCCTCCACCGCCAGGCGCTCAGCGATCCAAAGCCGCGTGGGATGGGCCAGGGCCTTGAAAACCCGGGCCCGGGCGTCATAATAGAGTTTTTCTTCCGGAGTCATAGACACTCTCCTTTTATTGACAACCGAGTCATCATCCAGCCAGCAGTCGCCAGGCCATTTTCAGAGCGATCAGCCAGACCACGACCCCGAAGATCCGTTTCAGACGTTTCTTGTCGAGGTTGAGCGATACCCGGCTGCCGACCAGACCGCCGATCACCGCGGCCCCGGCCAGAACCAGGCCGATGCGCCAGTCGACAGTCTGATTGAGAGCGTGGCCGAAAAGACCGGATAGGGCCGTAACCGCGACCATCACCGTCGAGGTGGCGACCGCGATATCCATCGGCACGCCGCAGAGCAGCACCATGATCGGCAGCTTGATAATGCCGCCGGTAATCCCCAGCATCCCCGACAGAATCCCGATCAGGGCGGTGGCGGTCAGCACCAGCGGCAGATTGACGACATAACTCTCCCCGTTGAACTCCCGGTGCCAGTACCACCAGCTCCGGGGCCGGGAGGTGGCAACCGGTTTGCCGGCTCCGCCTTTGAGCATCAGGGTGCCGGCCACCATCAGAACCGCGACCAGGATTCCCCGCAGCACCGGCTCCGGCACCAGGGCACTGAAATAGCCGCCGACAAAGGCCATGATGTCGGTCGGAGGGTCGATGACCAGGGCCAGTTTCCAGTCGACCCGGCGATTGCGCCAGAAAGTGAACAGAGCGGCCAGCGAGGTCGCCGAGATCAGGATCAGGCTGATTGCCGGGGCCTGTTTGAAGGTGAACCCGGCAAACAGCAGGATCGGCACATAGAGAATGCCGCCACCCATCCCGATCATCGAAAAAAGGGTCGAGATGGCCAGAAAAACCAGAGCCAGAATCAGGGTCTGTCCCATTTGAAGCTCTCCCCCCGATCAATTACCCGCCTGGCAACCAAGACAGATCCGGCCCGTAGCGGTTTCCACCAGCTTGTCGATAAAAACCATCTCGCCGCAGCGGCTGCAGGGCGCGGCCGCAAAAACCCCGGGTTTATGTTTGAGCTCATAATCGGTAACCGGGCCGATTTCAAGAAACATCTCTTCCGGCATGGTCATCACCTTCTCGACCAGCGGGTCGGCGATCGTGGCCGGGATATCCTGTGGCGGAACCCCTCTTTTGCGCTCTTCCACGAATGGGGATTGCAGCATCTTGGCGAAAAAGTCGGGCTTCAATGAAACCCGTACCGCTTTTTTACCGGCCACATCGACCAGAGTGAAGGCCATCTTGTTATAGTAGAGCTTTTCGATGTTGGACTTGCCGTAGGTGCAGCCGGTGGCAGCCATGATGCCATCGAGAAAACAGCCGGCGGCATGGCCCTTGCCGGTCTCGGAAATAACATGCAGCTCCTTATCCTGAGCCCGCTCCACCTTAAGCACATTCATCGCCGCGACCGCGGCCCGCAAACCGAGCGGCATCGCCGGACATTTGTGCCCGTGAAAGGCCAGTCCGAGCTCGAAAAATTCTTTTGCCTCATACATGATTAGTTCCTCTCTTACAGGAATGCTTGGATTACCCGATCTCCAGAGCGAAAATATTAGTCAATGAGTAGTAAATACCGGACAGAATGAAGAGCAGTTCTGTTAAATTCCGGGCCCACCGCTCGAAGGAAACAATCCTGACACAAGCAGCACAAACACTGCAAAGAGAATTAACAACCCAGTATAACCAACTGTTTTAACTTCTATTTCAAACACACACCACCCCGGAATTCCGGTTTTACTGCAGGATTTTTTTCAACTCGGCGACCGCAGGCGCCTTGCCTGAGAACTTGACGTCGCCGTCGACCGCCAGAGCCGGAGTCAGCATGACGCCGAACTCCATGATCCGGTTCAAATCGGTAATCTTTTCAAGCTCGAAATCGAGCCCCAGCTCAGTCGCCGCCTGTTTCGCATTTTCAGCCAGTTTGTCGCACTTCTGACAACCGGTGCCAAGAATCTGAATCTTCATTATTCCACCTCCGAATGATTGATGTTTGGGGTTGGGACCAAATGAATGCACGAGAAATGCCGATCTCCCGTGACAACTATTACACATGACCGTAGAGCATCCCGGAAAAAGTCGCCATGACGATCACCAGAGAAACGAAAACCAGGGTCTTCTTCGTCCCCAGCACACTACGGATAACCAGCATGTTGGGCAGGCTCAGGGCCGGACCGGCCAAAAGCAGGGCCAGGGCCGGTCCCTTGCCCATGCCGTTGCCGATCAGCCCCTGGAGAATCGGCACCTCGGTGAGGGTGGCGAAATACATGAAAGCTCCGGCAAACGAAGCGAAAAAATTGGCTTTCAACGAGTTGCCACCGACCGCCCGGGCTACCCATTCAGAGGGAATCAGCCCCTCACCGCCAACCCGGCCGAGCAGCAATCCGGCAACCAGCACCCCGGCCAGAAGCAGGGGAAAAATCTGTTTGGCAAAGCCCCAGGAAGAGGCGAACCACTCCCCGTTTTCACCTCTATCGGTAGCCGTTACCAGAGAAAGCCCCAACAGTCCGACGGTGAAAGCGGCCAGCGGGGTCTCCGGCAGTATCAGGGCAACGCTGGTTACCGCCACGGCCACCAGCATCATTTTCCACCAACGGACTTCGAACCAGACCACCATGACCAATCCCAGGAGGAGACCGAAAAAAGCGGTCAGCGGCCATTTCCAACGGTAGATCGCAGCCCAGACTCCTCCCTCTGCAGCCGGCAGGCCCCAGTTGGCAAAGACGAGGATACCGACCATCGCGGTAAAATAGACGGCATTCTGCCAGAGCGGCCGGCCGCCCTCATCCCCCATGGCGACAGCATTCAAAGCCCGTTCCCGTTCTTCCTTCCGGAAGATGAGATGCATCAGGATGCCGATGACAATGCTGAAAAGAATCGCCCCGATCGCCCGGGCCAGCCCCAGTTCCGGTCCCAGGACCCGGGCCGTGAGAATGATCGAAAGTACGCTGATGGCCGGTCCGGAATAGAGAAAAGCGCAAGCCGGCCCGAGCCCGGCCCCCATCTTGTAGATACCTGCGAAAAGCGGCAGCACGGTACAGGAACAGACCGCCAGCACGGTGCCTGAAACCGAGGCGACACCGTAAGCCAGGATCTTGTTGGCTCCGGCCCCGAGATACTTCATGACCGAAGCCTGGCTGACGAAAACCGAAATCGCCCCGGCGATGAAAAAGGCCGGCACCAGGCAGAGGATCACATGTTCACGGGCGTACCAACGCACCAGGTAGAGGGCCTCGATCACAGCATTATCGAACCGGGGAATCCCCACCGGCAGATAGAAACAGGCGAGAAAAACGGCCAACATGACCGCCAGAACCCGCCACTCGACTTTGAAATCCATAATTCCACCTCAACAGACGATCTAACAACCTTGTACATTTGGCAATATAGCCAAATGTACAAGGGATGTCAATCCTTTTTCCAGGTGGCTGAAAACAACTTGCGAGCACTAAAAAAACCGGCCGGGCTCATC
>JAADEO010000017.1 GCA_013153415.1 Deltaproteobacteria bacterium | reverse complement strand
AGTGTTTTCGACAACCTCGGTGAAGGTAATGATACCATCGAAGTAAACGGTCGCCGCCGGCATATCATCGGCTATCTCAAGGATTTTCTTTTCACCCCGGACCGGGCCCGCAGCCCGGTCCGGATCCTCTCCGGCGGTGAGCGCAATCGCCTGCTTCTGGCCCGGATTTTCGCCCGGCCGGCCGATGTCCTGGTGCTCGACGAGCCCACCAATGATCTCGATCTTGAAACCCTGGAGCTGCTCGAAGAACTTTTGGCCGAATACCGGGGCACTCTGCTGCTGGTCAGCCATGACCGCGAATTCATCAACAACGTGGTGACCTCGAGTCTGGTTTTCGAGGGGGCGGGCCGGGTGGTCGAGTACGCCGGAGGCTACGACGACTGGCTCAGGCAACGGCCGGAGCGGGTTGCAACCGGTGGCAAGGAGACCGGGGGAAAAGCCCGGACCGCCGGCCGCAGCAAACCCAAAACCGCAAAACCCCGCCGCCTGTCATTCAAAGAGAGAAACGAACTTCAGGCCTTGCCGGGACGGCTCGAGGAACTCGAAAAAGAGCAGCAGGAGCTTTACCGGAAGCTGGCCGATCCCGCGTTCTACCAGACCGGGGACGGCGGGGCGGTGGCGGCCGCCCGGGAACGGCTGGCCGAAATCGAAACCGAACTCGAAACGGCCTATGCCCGTTGGGAGGAACTCGAAGAGATCCGGGAGGCCGAATCCCAGTGATCCGGTCAGATGAAGAGAGATGGTAGCAACTTAGCATCAACTTTCTCCGGTCGATCTGGTGTTTTCTTTCGCTTCTGTAGTTTTTGCCCTGAAAGGGTATTTGTATTTCTGTGTTTTTCAGTTACTTTGCGTTTTTTACGATCTTTCAACGCCGAAGGCCAAGCTTGATGAACTCGTAATAAACCGGATTTTCGCAATAAACGGGATGGCAAAGTAAAAAGCTCCAGATGTGAGGCGCCGGAAAGCTGAGGAATGCGGCGTACATAGAAGTACGCCGCAGTGACGAAGACTTTTCGGGAATGCCCTGAGCGCAGCGAGGAAATGCCCTCGGGGTGCGAAGCAGGTGGACTTTTTACGAAGCCATCGAGTTTGGGGCAATCCCAAAAATCATTGAGGGAATGAAACGATATGGAAAAGATCTTCAACCCTGATTCGCTGGTCGTGATCGGGGTTTCCGAACACCCTGACAACCTCGCCCGCAATATCGTTATCAACCTGGTCGATTTCGGGTGGCCGGGAGAACTCTATCTGTTGGGACGCAAAGGGGGAGAGTGCTGCGGTTATCCGATTCTGACCGACTACGCCGAATTGCCGGAAAATCTTGATTTGGCGGTTATCCTGACCCCGGCGGCGACGGTGCCGCAGGTGATGCATCGTTGTATCGAGCGCGGGATCCGGCGGATGGTGATCGAAAGCGGCGGTTTCAGCGAGCTTTCCGAGGAGGGCCGACGGCTGGAGGAGGAGATCGCCCGGATCGCTGCGGAAAACGGGGTCCGTTTTGTCGGCCCCAACGGTATCAGCATTGTCAACCGGCATAACGGCCTCTGTCTGCCTTTCATGCCCCTGGCGCCGGACGAGGTTCTGCCCGGTGCGCTTTCGGTGATTTCCCAGTCGGGGGGGCTGGCCCTGACCTATATCGGCTGTGGCCGGGCTGAGCGGGTCGGAGTCGCCAAGGTCATCAGCATGGGCAACAAGACCAATCTTGACGAGATCGATTACCTGAATTTTCTGGCCGTCGATCCCGAAACCGAAGTTATCGGCCTCTATCTCGAAAGTATCGCCAAAGGGCAGGATTTCCTGGCTGCCGTGCGGGATTGCCCCAAACCGGTGATCCTGCACAAGGCCAATACCTCGGAACAGAGCCGGGAGATCGCCAAGTCGCATACCGCGGCCCTGGCCGTCGATGACGAGGTGGTCGAGGCCGCCTGCCGCCGGGTCGGGATCTGCCGGGTCAACTCCTTTGCCGATTTTATCAACGCCGCCAAAGCCTTTGCCCTGCCTCCATTGAAGGGCGATCGGCTGATGGTCTTGTCGCGTTCCGGCGGTCACGCCGTGGTTACCGCTGATGCCGCCGGTGCGGCCGGTTTCCAGCTGCCGCCCCTGGGCGCCGAATTCGCCGCTCTGATTGCCGAACATTTCCGGGCCGCGGTCATCAGGCTCAACAATCCGCTCGATCTCGGTGATATTTTTGATATCGATTTCTATGTGACGATTCTCGAGCGGTCTTTGCAGCGCGAGGATATCGACGGGGTGGTTTTCAACCATGTCTTTCAGACCCGGACCGAGCTCGAAGCCACCCGGCGTTTGGTCGGCCGGATCGAGGAACTCTCCTGTAAATATGACAAACCGGTGGCTCTGACCCTGTTTGCCAGTCGGGAAGCGATCGGCAAAGTCATGGCGGGGAGCTCTTTCCCGGTTTTCAGCGAACCGCTGCTGGCCGTGGAGGCTCTGGCCCGTTCCCGGGCCCGGGCCAGTTATCTTTTGGGGTGTGAGTTGCCGGCTCCCGCCCTGCCCGGAATCGCCGTGGTCGATTCGGCTTCCCGGAATCTGTTCAACGAGTGGCTGGCCGCGGCCGCTTCGCGGGAGGACCGTACACTTTTTATCGATCAGGCTCTGCAGATCATGAGCGAATACGGTCTGCCGACTGCGCCTTTCGCCCTGGCCCGCCACCCGCACGAGGTTCTGGAACTTGGCAATGAGTTCGGCTGTCCCCTGGTTCTGAAGGTGGTGGCCGAGGGGCTCAGCCATAAGAGCGACGTCGGGGGGGTGCTGACCGGGATTAAAGATTTGCGGATTCTGGAGGATGTCTACCCCATGCTTTTCGAGCGGTTTTCGGAAAATCCCGGGTTTTGCGGGGTGTTGGTTCAGAAAGAGGTCGAAAACAGTATCGAAATGATTACCGGGGCCCGGCGGGATGAATCGTTCGGTGAGGTTTTCCTGCTCGGGCTCGGCGGGATTTATGCCGAGATCTTCAAAGATGTGCGGCTCGAACCGGGCCCGCTCGACCGGAAAGTGGTGGATGAGATGGTTGCCTGTCTGCGGGGCCGGAAGATCCTGGCTGGAGCCCGGGGCCGGGCCGGGATCGATCTGGCGGTCGTCTACCGCATCATGTCCGGCCTCCAGGCTCTGCTCAATGATTTTCCGGCCATTTCAGAGGTTGAAATCAACCCCCTGGTTTTCGATGCCAACGGCCGGGGAGTGATCGTCGATGCCCGGATCATTGCCGGAAATATGGATTGAGATGGGATTTCTGGGAGGAAAAGAGACTGAGATCGTTTCCAGATGATCTTTTTGCGCCGGTGGAAAGACAGTCCAAACGGCAAAAGGATCTTGCGAGGATGTCGGGCCCCGGGACACGCTGAATGCCAGCGTGTCCCGGGGCTTTTTTCAGACTTTACTTACGATTTCAGGGCTTCGAGATCCTTGAAACATTCCAGCGCTTCGGGGTTGGCGAGGGCGTCGCGGTTGGTGATCGGCTGGTTGTGGATCATGCGTTTGACCGCGAGTTCGACCTTCTTGCCGCTGATCGTGTAGGGGATGTCGGCGACCGGAATGATCTTGGCCGGGACGTGGCGCGGAGTCGTGTTCTTGCGGATCGTGGTCTTGATTTGTTTTTCCAGTTCCGGAGTCAGCTCGACGCCGTCGTTGAGAACGACGAAGAGAATGACCCGGACGTCATTGTCCCAATCCTGGCCGATGACGACGCTGTCCTTGATCTCGGGGATGGTTTCGACCTGGCGGTAGATCTCGGCCGTACCGATGCGGACGCCGCCGGGGTTCAGGGTGGCATCGGAGCGCCCATAGATGATGACCCCGCCGGTTTCGGTGATCATGATGTAGTCGCCGTGGCACCAGATGTTCTCGTAGCGGTCGAAGTAGGCGCTGAGATACTTCTTGTTGTCGGGGTCGTTCCAGAAATAGATCGGCATCGAGGGAAAGGCGGCGGTGCAGACGAGTTCGCCCTTCTCGCCGTAAACCGGTTTGCCATAGTCATCGAAAGCCTCGACCTTCATGCCCAGGCCCCGGCACTGGAGCTCCTCGGAGTAGACCGGCAGGATGGGACAGCCTAAAGCGAAGCAGGAGATGATGTCGGTGCCGCCCGAGATCGAGGCCAGGTTCACATCCTCCTTGACGTCACGGTAGACATATTCGAAGCTTTCGGCCGAAAGCGGCGAGCCGGTCGAGCAGATCGCTTTGAGCGGGCTCAAATCGAATTCCTCCTTCGGTTTGAGCCCGGACTGCTGGACTGCGGCCAGGAACTTGGCGCTGGTGCCGTAGACGGTGATCTTCTCGGCCTCGGCCAGCTTGAAGGTGGCGCCGCCGTCAGGGTAGAAGGGGGAGCCGTCGAAAAGGATCACGGTGGCCCCGACCGCGAGCCCGCTGACCAGCCAGTTCCACATCATCCAGCCGCAGGTGGTGAAATAGTAGATGCGGTCGTCGCGTTTGAGATCGACGTGGTAGACGTGCTCTTTGAGATGCTGGATCAGGGTGCCGCCGGCCCCGTGGACAATGCACTTCGGGGTGCCGGTGGTGCCGGAGGAGTACATGATGTAGAGCGGATGGTCGAAAGGCAGCTGTTCGAACTCGATTTCCAGGCCGCTTTCAGCGCTGATGAAATCCTGGTAATGGACGGCGTTTTTGACCCCGCTGATATCGGCCCGTTCCTCGGTGTAGGGGATGACGACGACCTTTTCGATCGAGGGCAGGGATGCGAGGATGCCGGAGATCTTCTCGAGCGAGCTGAACTTCTTGCCGTTGTAGGAGTAGCCGTTGGCGGTGAAGAGGATCTTGGGTTCGATCTGGCCGAAGCGGTCGAGTACCCCCTTGATGCCGAAATCGGGTGAGCAGGAGGACCAGATCGCACCGATGCTGGTGGCCGCCAGCATGGCGATCACGGTTTCGATGATATTGGGGACGAAGCCGGCGACCCGGTCGCCTTTCTCGACCCCGGCTTCACGCAGCGACTTGGCCAGCCGCGCGACCTGGTCGTAGAGCTCCGCGTAGGTGATGCGTTTGACGTCGGGTTCGTCTTCGCCCTTGAAGACCAGGGCTTCGCGGTCGTCGCGGAAACGCAGGAGGTTTTCGGCGAAGTTGAGCCGGGCGCCGACGAACCATTTGGCTCC
>JAADEO010000214.1 GCA_013153415.1 Deltaproteobacteria bacterium | reverse complement strand
TCGGCCGGATGGCTCCGGCCGCAGAGTTCGGAGCGGCTATGTACCAGGCCCGGTGCCGGCCGCAGCGTTTCAATTCCGCGATCAGGTCCGGTATCTCACCATCGTCTTCGAGCTCGTTCCAGAAATGCGCCTCGATGATCCAGATGAACTCCAGCTGTTGAAAATCGCAGCGCCACTGGCGCGTCTGGAGACGTAACGCGGTGAGCAGCTTTTTGCCTCAAGGCCATGGGGCTCCTCGAAGTTGATAATGCGCCGGACCGCCAGGGCCGGGCGCAGGTCGGTCGGGGGAATCCAGTCGGCGCCGAAAAAGGTCTGGCGCAGCTCCCCGGCGTGGCCGGAAAGCAGCTTGCGGGAGGCCAGAGTCAGGGCCCGGGCCAGTTGCCGGCCGCTGCCGGCCAGTTCGAAACCGGCCTGGGTGATGACCAGGGTCAGACGCCGCTGCTTTTCCGCCTCCCCCTCGCGCCCGTAGTAGAGGGCTTCCCGGTTGAGAATCCGGTGGCGCAGAAGTTTTGCGGGGTAGAGATGTTCGCTCAGGGCGAGGCTGTCGAGCTGGCCCTTGTGGGTCAGACCGAGGTAGCCGCCGCAGCTGTAATCCTGGCTGCCGCGGTGGTCGTCGGAGAGCAGTCGGGGGGCCAGGTTGAGCAGTTGGGCGTAGAGTTCCGGCAGTTGCGGTGGCAGGTGTTCCGGCAGGAGCGCCAGTTTTTCGCTTTCGCCTTCCGGGTCGGCCTCCTCCTCGAGCAGAAGATCGAGCAACAACCGCAGGCCCGGACCTTCGAGGGTTTTGAGACGCTGGTCGATGACAGCCTGATCCTGGGGGCGCAAAAGAGGGGGAGCAGCCTTTTTCTTCTCGGGCCGGGAAAGGACGGTTTCAAGCAGGCGGGTGAGTTGCAGTCGGGAATGACCGGCCGGGGCCCGACCGGCGGCGGGAAAATCGATATCCCGCAGGAGCCATCCGAGCAGAAGCCCGGTTTCGAAATCGTTGAGTTTGCACTGTTCCGCCCCCCGCCGGCGGCGGGAGCCCAGCCGGTAGAGAAAACGGGTGTATGGGGTGTCGTTTTCCGGGTCCGGGACCGGGATCTCACCGGGCCCGAACAGGGCCCGTCCGAGGTCGTGGACCAGGCCTAGGGGCGGGGGATTTTTTCGTTCCAGCAACGGCCGCAGGCGGCGCACCGCGTGGGACGTGAACTCTGTTTCCAGATAGGCTTGTTCCAGGCTGGCCCGATGGGTGCGAAGAAAGGCGAGCAGCTCGTTTCCGAAAACAAGCTCCCGGCGTTTGCCGCGGATCAGTTTCAGATAGGTTTCGGGACGTTCGTTGAGCAGGGTCAAATCCCAGAGACGAACGGTGCGGTCGTTCGAAGCCGAAGCCGCGTGGCGGCCGTCGGGCGAGAAGGCGACGCCATTGACTTCATCGAGGTGGCCTTCGAGGATGCGGATCAGTTCACCCGAAGCCACGTCCCAGAGACGGACGCTGTGATCGTTGCCGCCCGAGATCAGCAGCCGGCTGTCGGGCGAGAAAGCGATCGACCAGACCACCCCGTGGTGGCCGGTCAGTACCCGGCTGTGGTTGTCCTTGAGATCGACAAGGTAGATTCCGGCATCGGTCGAGGCCGAGGCCAGGAACCGACCGTCCCCGGAAAAGGCGAGCGAACTGACCCGGCTGCCGGGCCGGCTCAGGATCTCGATTTCCCGCTTGTCTTCCAGGTCCCAGTAGCGGATGGTGGCGTCGTTGCCGCCGGAAGCGAGCCGTTTGCCATCGGGCGAGAAAGCGACACTGTAGACTTCGCTGGTATGGCCCTTGAGCTTCCAGGGCGGCCGCCGCGAACTGGTGCTCCAGAGCCGGACCAGGCCGTCGGAACAACCGGCCGCGACATACTGGCCGTCGGGCGAGCAGGCGACGTCGTAGAGCGGGTAGACGATCGAATAATGGCTCTCCTCGATCCGGTAGTGGGTGCGCCGCTCGAGATCCCAGAAAAAGAGGTTGCCGTCGCCCGAGGTCGAGACCAGGGTTTTGCCGTCGGGGGCGAAAGCCAGCGACCAGACGAACTTGGTGTGCCCCTTCAGGTAATCGGCCAGCTCGGTTTCTCCGATTTTCCAGAGGTTGACCTGGCGGTTGACCGAGCCGGAGACCAGGAAACGGCCGTCGGGCGAGAAGGCGACACAGTAGACCCTCTCGCTGTGCGGGACCGGAATGCCGGTGATCTTAAGGCCTGAGGCCTGGTCCTGGATGATTGAAGTGACGGTACTCATTTCTGTTTCAAATCAATCGCTTCCGGTTTCGACTTTTGCATCGGTGGCCTGCTGCCGGCGCCGCTGTTCCGCGATCAGGGCCTCGGCTTTCTGGCGCGGGCCGGCGTCGAAGATCTCGGGGTTGCGGGCCAGCAGCTCGGCGATCTTGGCTGCGACCCGGTCGTGGTAGTCCTCGCTGGCCCCGGCGGCCTGGTCGTCGATGGTGAACTCCTCGATGCGGCCGGTCTCGTAGTTGAAACGGAATCTGATCCGTACCGGCGGCCTTTTGCTGTTATCCATGCTCTGTGTCCTTGTCGTCTGTCGGCGTGCAAGTGGCGACTTTAGTGCCTTGCAGGTTATTTTCTGGTTCGAAAAAGGTAGAGAAACCGGTTTGTCAGGCCAAGCCGGGCGATTGTGTTTTTCGTGTGATTTTTTATGACCTTTCGTGGCTGAAATTAAAATCATAACCTTGAGAGCATCACCTCTCCGCTACAGCTCCAGTTCCAGGTCGATGACGGTGCCGGTCCGGGTGTCGCTGATGACCCGGCCGCCGTGGTCGAGGACCAGCCGGCGCAGGGTCTGGCGGTAGGCCTCGCCGATGGCCCGGTTGAGGGTGGCGAAGGCCTCCTGGCGGCGGGCTGAGAGTTCGGCCTGGAGTTTACCGCGCAGGGCCCGGCGCAGTTCGGTGATTTTTTGTTCAAGTTCAAGTTCGGACTCTCTCCGAATTTCAGCCTCGAGCCGGCGCCGTTCTCTGGAAAGCACTTTTTCCTGCTCTTTTTCCCGCAGCTCGTAGAGGGCGCGCTGAAGTCTTATTTCCGCCTGTTTGCGGGCCTCGGCCAGGGCTTTCTCCTCGGTTCGTCCCGACCAGCCGTCCTCGTAGTAATGGCCGACGGCATCGAAGGCGATCTCTCCTAACGTGGTTCCGCAGATCTCAGTTCCCCGGGTGATCTCGACATCGGCCATTTCCGTAAGCCGGGCGGTCAGAGAAAAGATGCCGTTGCGAGGGTCGAAAACCAGGGAGAAACCGTCGATTTCACGAGTGAAGTGACCTTCATCGTTACGCCCCCAGGCCTCGTGATCGGGAAATTCCCCGGCCAGCACCTGCTCCAGCATCTTCAAGGCGGCCGGACCCATCTCCCGGTCGAGTTCTACCCGGGCGGTCAGGGTGGCGAGCTGGGTCACTTCGGCTTTTTGCGAGACGGTTTCGCTGATTGCCCGGTGCCAGGCTTCGGCGACGCTTTCCGCGACGTGGATCATGACTTTGCGAGGGTTGCACATGGCTCTTCCTTGAGACGATTGTTTCAGTCGGACAGTTGTTCCAGGGTCGTATCGATCAGGCCTTCGAGCCGTTCCCGGATGCTGAGTGTCCGGGGGTCGGTGCTCTCCGCCAGCTCCCGACGCAGACGTTCGGCCTGGTGGAGAAAATCGGCCAGGTCGATATCGGTGTCGAGCTGTCGGGATTGCTCCTCCAGGGTTTTGCATTCCGCTTCCAGGGTTTCGAACTGGCGACCCGGTCCGCGACCGGTGGCTTTATCTTCGAGATAGGTTTCGAGGATGGCTTCCAAATGAATCGCCTGGTCGCGCCGGTTCCAGCAGTGTCTCAAGATGTGAAAGTCGGAGGGTCCGGCTTCCAGTGAACCCCGGCGCAGGGCCGCGGCGGCTACCAGTTTGAACATCTTGATGGCCCGGCGATCGCTGATTTCGATGCCTTCGGCCCGGATGCGGCGGATGACTTCGGTAAAAGCACGCCGGATCGGGCTCAGATCGACCCGCTTGAGGGCGGCGTTGAGGCGGCGCAGGGTGCGGCTGTCGGTCAGGTTGCCGAGCCGGTTGCGGCCGCCGTCGCGGATCTTGCGGCGCTCCTGGCGCCAGCCGCATTGCAGGAGTTCGTCGAAACGGCTCTCGTCGACATTGTCGGTCCAGAGGCGGATCGGGAAGCGGTCGTAGAGGGCTGCCAGTTCCGGGTCCTCGGGAACCTCGTTGGTGGCCCCGACGAGAAACAGCAGGGGAATGCTTTCCGGCCGGCCGCCGTTGTAGAAGAGGCGTTCGTTGAGAATCGTCAGCAGGGCGTTGAGGATGGCGCTGTTGGCCTTGAAGATCTCGTCGAGAAAAGCGAGTTCGGCCGTCGGCAATAATCCCTTGATCAGTCGCCGGTAGCCGCCCCCCTCCTGGAAGGTCCGGATGTCGACCGGGCCGAAAAGTTCGTTGGGTTCGGTGAAGCGGGTCAGGAGGTATTCGAAGTAGGGGGTGGTCCCATCTTCCGGTTCGACCGCGGTGCTGAGCTGGGCGAACTGTTTGACGAGTTCCGATTTCCCGGTTCCCGGCGGACCCGCCAGCAAGAGGTGCTCCTGGGCGATGGCGCCGATCAAAAGCATCTCGACGACCTCCTCCCGGGCCACGAAGCTGTTGTTCAAGACGCCGGCGATGTCATTGAGGTCCGAAACCGCGTCGATCAATTCCTGGGGTCGCATGGGTTATGTTTCTCCGGGGTGGTTGGGGGTTTTTCCGATAAGAGCACTATCATGATTTGATGATCTATAGATGTTGATGGCTGCGTTCCTGTCTGCGGCGGTGCAGGGCGGCGATCTTGGCGCCGAAGAAAGCGGGCGTCAGGACCCGGCCCTCGAGGTGATGCTCGAGACTGGCTTCCTGGAAGACCGCCCGGATTTCGTCGTTGTTGAAACCTTCGCTGTGGATCGCGACCAGATCGATCAGGGCCTGGAAGAAGTCCTGTCGCTCCACGCCCTGGGCGGCCAATTCCCGCAGCAGTTTCTTCAACTCCTCGAGTTCGGCCCGGTTTCGGCCTTCTTCTCCCTCTGTTTCGGGGGCTTCCGGAAGCTTTTCGAAATAGCTGTCGATGGCGAAACTGCGGGCGTGGATCAGGGCGACCTGACGCCGGGCCTCGAGATC
>JAADEO010000188.1 GCA_013153415.1 Deltaproteobacteria bacterium | reverse complement strand
GATCGATACCCATCCGGCTGGCCAGTTTCTCGACCGTCCGCCAGCGGCCCTTTTCATAGGCGATGGCGAGAACGAGAAAAGCCGCGAGTCTGCCTTTGCGTTCGGTCAGGGCGCGAACCAGCTCGTTCGAGAGCGGCAGTTTTTTTATGATCTCGGCCATCGGCTGGTCGATGATAGCGTCGAGCAGGGAGAACAGTCCGACCGTGAAAAGTTCGGCTTTCTTAACCTTGAGGTGAGAGATTTCGCCCAGGAGTTCACAGAAACGGGCCCGGATGCAGGCCAGTCGCAGAAGTTCGTCGGGTTTGTTCTGGCTGAGTTCGGCCATGCTGCTCAGGGCGACGAAGCGGCGCAATTCGTTATGCCCGAGGTAGGCGATCGCCTGCCGGATGGCCGAGATCTTGTGGGCCTTGGCGAAAAAAGGGGAATTGATATAGCGTAACAACCTGTAACTCAGTCCGAGGTCGCGGTTGATGATCGCCTCGAGCTCATCACAATCGAAATCCTCCTGGTTGACAGCGCTAACCAGTTCCAGCAGCGCTAGTTGCGCGGCCGGTATCTCCCGGCCCCGGATGATCTCCGGCCGACAGAAGAAATAGCCCTGGAAAAGTTCAAATCCCAGCTTACGGGCGGTTGCGAACTCCTCCTGATTTTCTATCTTTTCCGCCAGCAGGCGCAGGTTGAAACCGGCGATCGCATCAATGTTGGAGCGGATCTCATCCAGGGTCGAGATCCTGAAATCGAATTTGATGATGTCGGCGATTTCCAGGAGGGGAATGAAGTCCGGGGAGTAGACGAAATCGTCGAGGGCGATGATGTAGCCGGCCCGGGCGAGTTCCCGACAGGCCGCAATCAGCTCTTCGGTGATCTCGACATCCTCCAGGATCTCGACCACCAGCGAATCCCGGGGAAGCAGGAGGGGAACCCTTTTGATCAGCAGGTGGTCGGTGAAGTTGATGAATGAATGATGGCCGCCGCAAAGCTCATTGACCCCGATGGTCAGGAAGCTGTTTTTCAGCAGGTGGCTGGTTGCCGTGTCGCTGTCGATTTCGGGCATGAAATTATCCATGCTGTCGCGAAACAACAGTTCGTAGGCATAAACCTTCTGGTCACGGTCGAAAATCGGCTGGCGGGCGACAAAGGTTTCCATCTGGTGTTTTCTTCTATCCTACGGATTGACGGTTTCGGTTTCTTCTTGCGGTTTTTTTCCGGAGACGGTGCATGACTTTTGCCGCGATCATCGCGATTTCCTCCTGGCCGTTTTCGCTGTCGGTGACGAAAATCGCGCCCAGTAGGTAGGCCTGACGGACCAGGGATGGATCGTAAGTGTCGAGAACGATGATAATACGAAAATTCGCAAAAGCGTTGGTCAGAGCGGCCAGTTTTTCCAACTCCCTGCCGTTCGCGGCGTAGAAGATGATCAGGTCTCCACTGCGCAGATCCAGTCCCGGGGGAGAGCCGAGTCCGCATCCGGAGGGCAGCTGGACGATCTGTTTCAGGTCTTGAAACTTGCGCAGCCGGGCTAGAAAACGGGCGCTTGTGGCCGAGTTTTCGGCCGTGTAGAAAAAAAGACGCATTGCCTACCACCGGAAAAAGAAGAGAAGGTTATGGGGATATCCGGTTGCCGTCTGCAATGGCGCGCGGCCGGGCCGGGTTGATCGGTTTTTCTCTTCGGCCCCTGCTCGCGACCGGCAAGGGCCGAAGTTGTGAAAAGTGTCCCTGTCTGTTTGTCCGATTTGCGATTTTACAATCTGAAACCCTGGACCATGTCTTTGAGTTTTTCCGCGATTTTTGAAAGCTCGGTCGTGCTGCTCTGAACCTCGTTGCTGGAGGAAGACATCTCCTTGGCGGCCTGGCTGACCATAATAATGTCTTCGGATATCTGATTCGAGACAACCGAACTCTGAGCCACGTTTTCGTTGACCTCTTCGAGTCCGTGGGCCGCCTCGGTGACGTTGCTGGCGATCTCGCCGGTGGCCTTGGTCTGTTCCCGGACCGCATTGGAGATCGTCAATACGGTTTCGTTGACGTTGTCGATGACCGTGGTGATGCGCTCGATCTGGGAAACGGTATCGGCGGTGGAGTTCTGGATATTGTCGATCTGCGCCTTGATTTCACCGGTGGCGTTGGCGGTCTGCATGGCCAGTTCCTTGATCTCATTGGCGACCACGGCAAAGCCCTTGCCCGCTTCCCCGGCCCGGGCCGCCTCGATGGTGGCATTCAGAGCCAGCAGGTTGGTTTGGCCGGATATCTTGGTGATGACCTCGGTGACCTTGCTGATCTCGTTGGCGGCCAGGCCCAACTGGCGGACTTTGGCGGTGGCACTTTTGGCCTCATCCACGGCTTCTCCGGTAACCTTGCTGGCTTTCTCGGTATTCCGGTTTACGGCGCTGATGGTGGTGGTGATCTCCTCCACGGCGCTGGCCGCATCCTTCATGTTCAGGGTGGCCTGCTCGGTGGTGCTGGCGACTGAATCCATGTTGGCGCTCATCTCGCTTGCCGCGGTCGCGACCGAGTTGGACTGGGTTGTGACCTTGTTGGCGCCGTCTGCCATTTGCTGGGAGATGACGGAGAGTTCGGTGCTGGCCGAAGAGATTGTGACGATGCCTTCCACCACCTCTTTGAACATGGTCTGCAACTTGAGGATGAAGTTGTTGAAGCTGATCGAAAGGGATTGGAGTTCGTCGTATTGGGACTGTTTGAAGACTTTGCAGTCTTCGCAATTGCTGATATTGCCGCGGGTGATCTCGACGCAGACCGGGTTGTTGCCGAAGGTGCCGGTTTCCTCCCAACAGAGGTTGAGGCGGCCGTAGCTGGGGCAGTTCTCCTGCTTGCATTTGGTGATATCGGAACAGATCGGACAGTCCACGGCCAGGCGTTGCGTCAAATCGCCCTCGCCCTGGGCCAGTTGTTTCAGGTTGGCAGCCACCGCCTTGATCGGAGCCATCACCATACGGAGCATGAGCAGCGCCACCAGGATTACGAACAGTGCGCTACCCAGCGCCACCCCGGCCGCTATCTTTTTCATCCGCATGGCCGGGGCCAGGGCCTCGGCCTTGTCGATCTCTACGATCAGGGCCCAGTTGAGGTCTCCGAGTTTGACCGGGGTGAAAGCCGAAAGCACCGGATTACCGTTGTAGCCCGTGATGATCCTGGTGTCGGTTTCGCCGGCCAGGGCCGCCTGGCTGGCGGCGGTGTCGATGCGGCCTTTTTCGGGATTGGCGAAGGAGGCCTTGACCGAGTGCCGCTTGGCGTCGAGATAGGAATCCGAACGCATCAGTTTGTCCGGTCCGACCAGGTAACTCTCCCCGGTTTTGCCCATGCCTTCGCGTTGTTGCATGATCTTATTGATGGCGTCCAAGGATAGTTGTAGTGCCACCACCACCGAAACTTTGCCGTGGTTGAGCAGCGGGGCGGCGATGAAGGCCGCGGGTTCGTTGTTGCTGGGCGCGTAGGGAGCGAAATCGGCGATACCGAAGGTTTTTTTCTCTACCACCCGGCGGAAAAGCTTTCCCAGGTTGGAGCTGCTGTATTTGCCTTTGCTGAAATCGGTCCGGTAGTCGGGCTCCCGGGCGACGGTGTAGAAGCAGAAACCGTCCGGCGTGATCAGGAAGAGGTCGTAATAGCCGCAGGATTCGATGAATTTGCGGTAATATTCATGGCCTTCGGGATCGGTCGGGACAAAAGCCTCGGAGATTTCGATTTCGGTCAGAATGGCCCAGTGCAGTCCCATCACATCCAGAGGTGCGGCCGCTGAGAGCACCAGGTTGCCGAGATATCCGGTGATCACGTCCTGGCGGTCCTCGCCGGCCAGGGCCCAACGTACTGCGGCGGTGTCGATGCGGCCCTTTTCGGGGTTGGCGAATGAGGCCTTGAGTGAATGGTTGTCCGGGTCGAGATAGGAGTCGGAGCGCATCAGCTTGTCGGGTCCGACCAGGTAGCTCTCTCCGGTTTTGCCCAACCCCTGTCGCTCATTCATGATCTCCTGGAGCTTGGCCATCGAGATCTGCAGAGCCACGACCCCGGTTTGACGTCCCTGGGCCAGGATCGGCGCGGCGAGAAACATGGCTGGTTCATTGTTGCTGGGAGGGTAGGGGGAGAAATCGATCAGGACGGTTTCGCCCTGGCGGGCCTGTTGGAAAGCCCGGGCCAGGCCGGAATCCTTGTAGGGGCCGTTGATCAGGTCGGTTTTATAGTCTGCTTCCTTGGCATGAGTGTAGACGACAATGCCGTC
Source organism: Deltaproteobacteria bacterium (assembly GCA_013153415.1). Lineage (GTDB taxonomy): Bacteria > Desulfobacterota > Anaeroferrophillalia > Anaeroferrophillales > Tharpellaceae > JAADEO01. Next base: position 942 of record JAADEO010000188.1, on the reverse strand, counting down.
CAGGTTGATGACGAAAAAATCGTAATACCCGGTGGCCTTGATAAAATTATCGATGATCGAGCTGAAACGGATATATTCCGGGGATTTGATACCGGTCCTGATGTACTCCTCGTAATGCTTCATCCCCTTGGTGCAGATCGAGCGGCTCTGCTGGGCGGCGATATCCGACTGCCACTGGCGGACCAGGATCTCGATCGATTTTTTCTTGTTGCGTTGGATGGCGCTGAGTTTCTGGAAGGCTTCGTTCTGCAGGGTGTTGACGGTGTCGGTTAACACCGTAAGATCGTTCCGGCTTGCGTGAAACAGATTTTCGATCTGTTTTTTCTTTATCTCCCGGATACTGGTAAGTTGGTTGAAGCTGGCCCGGCTCAGGGCTTTGCTCGATTGGCTGAATGAGATGAGGCTGCTGACTGTCAGGGGGACGATGCCGATGAAGAGGAAAGCACCCAGCAGTTTTATGTCGATACGCTTGTGAAAAGAAAAAAACTTCATTGATTTCTGTCCTCTTGGTTTGTGCTTTTTGGGGGGTGAATTGCTGGTTGACGCAGTTTATAGTGAGGTCGAACTGTTTGGAAAACCGTCCGCTTTGTTCGTGTTGGCGCTATTCATAATAGCGTAAACAGGAATCGTGCCTTGGTTATGTTTTTTCGGGGTTTTCGGGGAATATCTTTCTATCTGTTGCTATATCAGTATCTTTACTGGTATATTCGGTTTGCGGATATTTGAGACGAGTGTCTGTAAAAGTAGACATTGATCAGTTTTGTTGCCAAAAAAACGGATACAATAGTTGACGCTTGATTATTGTGTGTGTTTTATTGTGGTTCTTTATCAAGCCGGTTTGATCAAGACCCGAAACCAATCGAATCTTTCGCAAGAGAAAGGATTGGCACGGTAGTGGTTTCACGTCGATGTGGGGTGGATTTGTCCTTTGGGGTAAAAGCT
>JAADEO010000153.1 GCA_013153415.1 Deltaproteobacteria bacterium | reverse complement strand
CGAGATGGAATTGGGGGGAGGTATTCATTTTCCAGTAAGGATCTTCCTCACCGGTAAAGGGAACCCATCCGCCATTGGCATCCTTTTCCCAGTATGATCCCCACCAGTGGATATCGGTTACCGGCCGCTCATCGCGACATTGCCAATCATCGGCCACGGCGTGCCATTCATAGTTGCCACTCAAATCATTATAGATGGTGGATTTTATATCTATGCCGTTTTCAAGATCGTACGGCTGCAGCCACTTGTAGACGTAGCGGGTTTCCGCTTTCGCCGGGGTACTGAAAGAAAACATCATCGCCAACAGCAGGGTTGACAGGCCGAGACTCACTATTTTTTTCATCTTTTTCTCCTCCTTTTCGATCTTGTTTTTTCTCCTCCGGGATTATTACACCGGGCTAACCGGCCGACCGACAAACCGGACGGCCGGTTAGCCCGGCATGATGAAAAAAGACAGCCGGGTCGCCTTGCTAAGTGGCAACCCGGCTGTCTTTTGAGTAGTTAGTGCGAGGAAAGACCCGTGGCTTTCCGGCCCCGTTTCACAACGGGAGTGGCGCTTGTCTGTTAAGTGTACCTAATATATAAAATAACCAGTCGTCTGGAAAAAAGCAAATCAGAATGATAAAAAAAGGCAGACCCCGGAATATGCAGGGACTGCCTTTCAGTGTGAGTTAGTGGGAAAGGTTGTTATGGTTTCAGGATGATCCGGGCGTCGACGACGTTTAGACCCTCTTCATAGAGAATTACCGGGTTGAAATCCATCTCCTGGATTTCCGGGTAGGAGCCGATGATCTCCGAGACCGTCAGCAGCAGGCGTTTGAGGGCCTTGCGGTCGACCGGAGGACGGCCGCGGAAACCGTCGAGCAGCTTGACCGATTTGATCTCGTTGATCATGTTCTTGGCCGAGTAGGGCGAGATCGGCAGGACCCGGAAGACCACGTCTTTCAAGACCTCGACCATGATGCCGCCGATCCCGAACATGATCACCGGTCCGAACTGGTCGTCGATCTTGGTACCGATGATGACCTCGAGGCCGTCCTTGGCCATCGGCGCCACCAGAACGCCCTTGATATCGGCATTGGGATTGAAGGCCCGGGCGTTTTCCATGATCTTGTTGTAGGCCTCCCGGATCTCGTCCGGATCCTTGAGGTTGAGGCGGACGCCGCCGGCATCGCTCTTGTGGAGAATGTCGGGGGAGACGATCTTCATGACCACCTTTTCGTTGAAACCGGCGGCCATGGCTACGGCCTCTTCCGGCGATTTGGCCAGACAATCCTGGCAGACCATCCCGCCGTGCAGGCTGATCAGCTCCTTGGCCTCGTGTTCGAGCAGGGCGGTACGGCCCTCTTCCCGGGCTCTGTGCATGATCTCTTTGCCCCGGGGTTTGGCCTTGGCGCCCATGTCGAAAACGAATTTGGCCTTGGCCTTGTAGCCGCGCAGGTAACCGCCGTATTCGGCCAGCACCCCGATCGCCTTGCAGGCCAGTTCGAGGGAGTCGAAAACCGGGATGCCGTAGTAGCGCAGCAGATCAAGCGAGTGGGGCTTGGCGAAATTGTAAAGACTGTGCATGATGATCGGTTTGCCGGTTTCTAGGACCAGTTTGCCGAACTGGTGGGCGGCGTCCTCTTCGGCGAAAGCCAGGGATTCGGAAAAGCGGATGCTGTAGCCGCCGAAAAGACCGACCACCAGGACGCCGCCGATATTGGGGTCGTGAAGCAGGATCTTGGCGCACTTGGCCAGGATTACCGGGTTGTCGTCAGCCCCGCCGGCGACATCGATGGGGTTGGCGACTGAAGCTGCGGTCGGCAGGATGGCCCGCAGTTTCTCCTTGGTCTTTTCGCTCAGTTCCGGCAGGTTTACCTTGAGGTCGGTGAGCTCGTCGGAGCCGATCGTCGCATGCCCGCCGCCGTCGGCGAGGATGGCGACGTTGTTGTTTTTGATCGGCGGCAGGTTGGCCAGGGCCTCGGCGCAGGGCAGCAGTTCATCTGAATTCTCGACGACGATGATACCGGCCCGCTGGAAAGCGGTTCTGGCGACCTCACTCATTCCGGCCAGGGCCCCGGTGTGAGAACCGGCCGAGCGCTTGCCGATCGCCGAGCGCCCGCTTTTCAAGAGGATGATCGGTTTCTTGCGGGTTGTCTGGTAGGCCTGCTGCAGAAACTTGCGGCCGTTACGCATCCCTTCGACATACATCAGGATGGCATTGGTGTTGGGGTCGTTCTCGAAGAATTCCAGGTATTCGTGGAAACTGATGTCGGATTCGTTGCCGACCCCGACGTAGTAGGAGAAACCGACCTGGCTTTTGACCTTGGCCTCGGTGATCATGGTCAGGGCCATGTTGCCGCTCTGCGAGAGCAGGGCGATGTTGCCCTTGGGGGCGTCGCGCAGGCCGACCAGGTTCAAATTCTTGTGCAGGTTGATCATACCCGAAGTATTGGGACCGATCAGACGGATATGGTACTTGCGGGCGACCTCGACCATCTGGTTTTCGAGCTCCTTGCCCTTTTCGCCGAGTTCACCGAAGCCGCCGGCGATGATGACCGCTCCGGCCACGCCTTTCTTGCCGCAGTCTTCGAGAACGGACGGCAGGGTCGCGGCCGGGGTTGTGATCAGGGCCAGGTCGACCGGGTCGGGGATGGCCGAAACCTTAGGGTAGCACTTGAGCCCGAGAACGCTTTCCAGTTTGGGATTGACCGGGTAGATGTGGCCTTCGTACTTCTCCTCGAGAAGGATGCGGATAGCCTGGTAGCCGCGCTTGGTAACGGTTTTCGATGCTCCGACGATGGCGATCGAATTGGCGTTGAGGATCTTGTCACTTAGCATTTTATCTTTTACCTCCCGTGGTAAACCGGTTCACGTTTTTCAGCAAAGGCGACAATGCCTTCCCGCCAGTCCTCGGTGGTCATGCAGGCGAGGATCGCTTCGGCCTCGATCATCAGCGCCGTCTGCAGGTCGAGACTTTCGGCCTGGTTCATGATGGTCTTGGCGAAGCGCATCGAGATCGGCGCTTTTCTGGCCATGGTCGCGGCCAGTTCCAGGGCTGTCTCCATGAGTTGGTCCACCGGGACCGATTTGAGGGCGAGGCCGATCTTGACCGCCGCCTGGCCGTCCAGGACCCGGCCGGTGAAAACCAGTTCTTTGGCCCGTTGGCGGCCGATGAGCTTGGTCAAATGCGAGGTCACGCCGCCGCCGACGAAGGTGCCGAGTCCGGTTTCGGGAAAGGCGATAGTGGCCTCGTCGGCCATCAGCAGGAAATCTCCGTTCAGGGCCAGTTCGGTACCGGCTCCCCGGGCCGGGCCGTTAACGGCCACGATTACCGGTTTGGGAAAAACGTATAGTCTGCGGGTGGTTTCATGAGCCAGCAGGATGTACTCACGCTTCTGCCAGGGGGTCCGTTCGCCCTTCTTGTGCTCTTTCAAGTCAGCCCCGGCGCAGAAGGCCTGTTTGTCGCCCTCGGGACGTTTGCGGACTGAGCCGGTCAGGATCAGGGCCCGGACCCGGTCGTCCTTCTCGGCTTCGGCCAGCACCGCCTGGATATCGAGGTAGAGCTGCTCGATAACCGCGTTCATTCTCTCGGGCCGGTTGAGCCGCAGGATGCCGACTCCGTCCCGACATTCGTATAAAACCGTCTCGTATGCCATTTTCACCCCCTGTCATCCGGATGTGTTGATATATATAAAACCAGGGTTGTCATATTTTGCTTGTTTCTGTCAAGAAAATTATTATCTTATCCCGTTCCGACGTCGCCTTGTCCGGGAAAAAGGCTTGACTATAAAGGGGCTCTTGGTTACTATCCTGCCCGTATTAAACAATTGCCCCGGGGGCGGATTTTGTGTAACTGAGACCGGCCGTTAAGGTCGTGGCGGGCACCGGATATGGACAAGACAGCGCAATTGAAAGAGACGGCTCGGGAGCTGACCGAAATCGCGGCCCGGCTCCGTCGTCAGCTGGGGAATGAAGACGATATCCGTAACATGGATGATTTTGATATCATCCTCAGGAGTATCGCGGCGACGCTCTCCACGGTCGCAACCGCTTCGTTGCTGGTTCCTGATGCGATGGTCGAGATGTGCGAAGCCTGTCTTTCGATCGGCAAACGCCATGACTTGCAGCACAAGTTGCAGAACGCCCTGAATGGCGGCGTCCAGCCACCGGCTGAATGAGGTGAGTAAATTGTTGTTTTTGAAGGTTTCGGGTTACGGTCGTAGATATTTCTGTTTGACGGCGTTGACGGTTTCACTGCTGGCCGTTTTCCTATTGCCGGCGCTCCCGGTAGCGGCGGCCCAGCGGATGTCGGTCAAGGTGGGGCTGGCCAATGTTCGTTCCGCCCCGAGCAAGAAGGCCGAGGTGGTCTGGCAGGTCACCAAATACCATCCTTTCGAGATTGTCGGACAGAAGGGGAACTGGTACAAATGTCGTGATTTCGAAGGGGATACCGGCTGGCTCAGTAAGACCCTGCTTTCGAAGACCCCGAGCGTGATCACTACCAAGAACGACTGCAACGTGCGTTCCGGGCCCGGTACCAAGAACCGGATCCTTTTCGTGGTCGATCGGGAGGTGCCCCTGAAAGTCATCAAACGTCAGGGGCGCTGGCTCAAGATCATGCACGAAGACGGCGACCAGGGCTGGATTCACAAGTCCCTGGTCTGGTAATCCGTCAGGGCGTTGCGCTGAACTGCGGCCCGAAGCGGTCCGGCTTCGAGAATATTTTTCCTGCCGGCGAGGATGAAGCCTTTGAGTTTCTCCCCGGCGAAATTGAGACGGCGGTAAGCGCCGTCTTTTTTTTCGACTTCGGTCCGCCAGACATCGCTTTTCTCGGGCAGAGTCCGGAAACCGGTACTGATGAAATCGAGCCCGAAGAGCGAGAAACTGTTGCCGGCGATGCCGCCGGGATAGCGGCGCAGAAAGCTTTCCGGGCGGTTCGCGGCCAGGACCGCCATGTTGTGGCCGGCCACCAGACCCTGCTCGCCGGCCAAGGGCCAGAGCGGTAGCCGGTTCGGTCGTCGTTGCAGCAAATCCAGCACCCGGGCCGTGTCCCCGGCCGCGAAAATCCTTTCACCGAGGCGGAGAAAGGGGTCGGTTTTCAGGCCGTCGGCCGGGTTGTTCATGGCTGCCGGGGCCCGGCTTTCCTCCGCTCCCCAGCGATCCGAGCTCAAGGGGCTTTCCGCCCCGACTCCCTTGCCGTAGAGTACGGCATC
>JAADEO010000177.1 GCA_013153415.1 Deltaproteobacteria bacterium | reverse complement strand
CATCATCAGGATTCTCGATGAGAACGGCAACGAGGTTCCTGCCGGCGAGGTCGGCGAACTCTATTCCCGCGGGCCGATGCTTTTCGACGGCTACTACAAGCTGCCCGAAGTCACGGCCGAATCCTTTAAGGGCGAATATTTCTCGGCCGGCGACATGGCCCGGCGCGACGAGGACGGCTACTACTACCTGGTCGACCGCAAGAAGAATATGATCATCACCGGGGGCGAGAACGTCTATCCCTCCGAGGTCGAGAACGTGATCGCCGCCCACGAGGCGGTCTTCGATGTCGCGGTCATCGGGCTGCCCCACGAGAAATGGGGCGAAGAGGTCAGCGCCGTGATTATTCTCAAAGAGGGAGCCGCGCTTACCGACAAGGAGCTGATCAGCTATTGTCGCGAGCAGTTGGCCGCCTACAAATGCCCGAAGAAGGTTTTCTTCATCGCCCCCGACGAGATGCCGCGCACCGGCACCGGCAAGATTCTCCACCGGATTCTGCGCGAACGCTATTCGGGATAGTCTCCAATCATTGCGAAAGATAGTGAAACTTTCGTTTATTTCGTGCCTTGCGGCTGATCCGTAAAAGAGAAGGAGTTGTTGTAAACATGAAAGTAGCAATTGTTGGCGCCGGCGGGATCGGTGGATCCTTCGGCGCTCTGCTCCACCTGGCCGGGGTCGATGTCACCCTGATCGAGGTCGACCCCCGGCGGGTCGAGGCGATTTCAAAGAATGGTCTGGAGATCGTTTTGCCCGATGGCAGTGAGAAAAAATGCGATATCAAGATCAGTGATGATCCCTCTTCCGTCGGAGTTGTCGACCTGATCCAGATCTCGGTCAAGGGTTACCATACCGAATCGGCGGCAAAGAGCATCAAGCCGATGGTCGGGCCCGAAACCTATGTGCTCTCGGTCCAGAACGGACTCGGCAATCTGCGCCGGATCGCCGAGCATGTGCCTGAAGATCAGATCCTCGGCGGTATCACCGCTCTGAGCGCTATGCCCCTGGGCCTCAACCGGGTCAAGTTCAACGGTGGCATCGGTGGGCTCAAGTTCGGCCGGCTCGACGGCACTATCGACGACCGTCTCAAGAAAGTGGCCGAGACCTTCAATCAAGCCGGGCTCGAGGTTCATCTGATCGAGGGCGACATCCGGGTGCCGATCTGGCGCAAATTGCTGGCCAATGCCGGCAACTGCGTCGCGGCGATGACCGGTTTTACCGGTACCCAGCTGATGGCCTGTGAAGAGACCAAGGAATTGACCGCACTGCTGGCCAACGAGACCGCCGAGGTCGCCAAGGCCGAGGGACTCGATTTCCCCGAGCTCGAAAACGCCGGCGAATACGTTCTCACCCAGTGTCTGCCCGGAGTCAAGGACAACAAGATCTCGATGCTCCAGGATGTCGAGGCCAACCGCCGTACCGAGATCGACACCCTCAATGCCGAGATCTGCCGGGTGGGAAAAGAGCACGGCGTTCCGACTCCGGTCAACCACGTCATGACCCTGCTGATCAAGGCCCGCGAGCAGAAGATGTTGTGGGACATGGAAGCAGAAAAATAACGTCAAAACATAAAATACAACCTAAAAACAAACTCAGGAGAGCCTATGTTTACCAAAGCTTATATTCCTTACGGTGGTTACTATTCCTCGCCTTTCGCCCGTTGGCAGGGTTCGCTGGCCAATGAGAACGGCATCATGCTGGCTTCGGCCACGACCAAACGCTGGCTGGCGGAGAAAGATATCAGCCCGGAGATCTTCGAATACCTGTTTTTCGGTTTCACGATTCCCCAGCATTACGGTTTCTACGGCGGTCCCTGGGCTGCCGCGATGATGGGTGCCGAGCGCATTCCCGGATGTATCATCTCCCAGGCCTGTTCGACCTCGACGACCTGCATCTATCAGGCCGCTCTGGGGCTCGAGATGGGTGAATACAAAAAGGCTTTCACTCTGATGGCCGATCGCTGCTCCAACGGACCGCACCTGGTATGGCCCAATCCCAAAGGGCCGGGAGGCCAGGTCGAACATGAAAACTGGCTGATGGACAATTTCGGCAACGATCCCTGGGCCAAGAACGCGATGATCGAGACCGCGGAAAACGTGGCCAAAGAGGGCGGTATCACCCGTGAAGAGTGCGACGAACTGGCTCTGCGTCGTTACGAGCAGTATCAGCAGGCTTTAGCCGACGACCGCGCTTTCCAGAAACGCTACATGTTCCCGATCGAGCTTAAAATCAGCAAGAAAAAGACCGTGCTGTTCGATGCTGACGAGGGGGTCATGCCGACCACGGCCGAGGGCCTGGCCGGGCTCAAACCGGTGTTGCCGGGTGGAGTTCATACCTTTGGTTCCCAGACCCATCCGGCCGACGGCAACTGCGGCCTGATCGTCACCGACAAGGAGACTGCGGCCGAACTCAGCCGGGATAAGGGAGTCGAGATCCAGATTCTCTCCTACGGGTTCTATCGTGAGAAGAAGGGTTATATGGCTGCGGCCGTGGTTCCGGCGGCCGAGATCGCTTTGCAGAAAGCCGGCATCACCGCCAAAGAAGCGAAGTCGATCAAGACTCACAACCCGTTTGCCGTCAACGATCTTTACCTGGCCAAGAAGCTGGAGATCGATCCTATGGGTTTCAACAACTACGGCAGCTCCCTGATCTTCGGTCATCCCCAGGGTCCGACCGCCGGTCGCTGTATTATCGAGATGATCGAGGAACTGGCGATGAATGGTGGCGGCTACGGTCTTTTCGCCGGCTGCGCCGCCGGCGACACCGCCGCCGCCCTGGTCCTCAAGGTCAGCTGTTAAAACCAAGAATGGGGGAAAGATCTCCCGGCAACGAGAAAGAGGAAACAAGATGAGTCAAGAAAGAGCTATTCTCTCCGGTAACGAGGCGATCGCCCGGGGTGCCTGGGAAGCCGGGGTCAAGCTGGCTTCCGCCTATCCCGGAACCCCGTCGACCGAGATCCTGGAAAACGTCAAGAACTACACCGATATCTATTCCGAGTGGGCGCCCAACGAAAAGGTCGCTCTCGAAGTCGGGATCGGTTCAGCGATTGCCGGGGCCCGAACCCTGGTGACCATGAAACATGTCGGTGTCAACGTCGCTGCTGATCCCCTGTTCACACTCTCCTACACCGGAGTCAAGGGCGGTTTGATCCTGGTCAGCGCCGACGACCCGGCCATGCACAGCTCCCAGAACGAGCAGGACAACCGCAACTACGGCCGTTCGGCCAAGATTCCGGTAATCGAGCCCAGCGACTCCCAGGAGTGCAAGGATTTCGTCGCCGTGGCTCTTGAACTGAGTGAAAAGTTCGATACCCCGGTGCTCTTCCGGACCACGACCCGGACTTCCCACTCCAAGAGCATCGTCTCCCTGGGCGAGCGTACCGAACAGCAGGGCGCAATCGAACTTGAAAAGAACATGCCCAAGTACACGATGCTGCCGGTCAGCGCCAAGAAGCGTCATCCCCTGGTCGAAGAACGGATTCTCAAACTTAAAGAGTACGCCGAGACCACGCCGCTCAACCGCATCGAGTACAATGACACCAAAATCGGCATCATCTGCAACGGCATCAGCTACCAGTATGTCAAGGAAGCCCTGCCCGAGGCTTCGGTTCTCAAACTGGGACTGAGCTACCCGTTGCCGGAGAACAAGATTCGCGAATTCGCCGGGAAAGTCGATCAGTTGGTGGTGGTCGAGGAGGGTGATCCCTTCTTCGAGGACCAGATCAAGGCGATGGGCATCAAGGTCGACCACGGCAAGGATCTCTTCCCTCTGATCGGCGAGTTTTCCGCCGCTTTCGTCAAGAAGCAGCTTACCGGCGAGGGTCCGACTTTGAGCGAGGCCGCCGCCGATCTGCCGGGCCGTCCGCCGGCTTTCTGCCCGGGTTGTTCGCATCGCGGCATCTTCACCATTTTGAAGAAGCTCAAGGTCTTCGTTTCCGGTGATATCGGCTGCTACACCTTGGGCGCCCTGCCGCCGATCTCGGCGATGCACGCCTGCGTCTGCATGGGGGCCAGCATCAGCATGGGTCACGGCATCGACAAGGTTGTGGCCAAGAGCGACGATAACAGCCAGAAAGTGGTTTCGGTCATCGGCGACTCGACCTTCTTCCACTCCGGCATGACCAGCCTCCTGAACAGCATCTACAACGGCAGCTCCTCGGTGGCGATGATCCTCGACAACCGGACCACCGGCATGACCGGCGGTCAGGAGAACCCGGGTTCGGGTCGTACCCTGAGCGGGGAAGAGGCGATCGCTGCCGATATTCCGGCCCTGGTCAAAGCCATGGGAGTCAAGAATGTCATCAAGATCGATCCTTATGATCTCAACGACATCGAAGAGAAGTTGAAAATCGCTCTCGCCAATGAAGAGATGACCGTAGTCGTGGTCGAGGCTCCCTGCGTCCTGCGTTACCGGATCAGCAAGCCGCCGCTTAAAGTCGATGCCGAGAAATGCACCGGCTGTAAACGCTGCCTCTCGGTCAGCTGTAACGCCCTTTCACTTGAGGTCAAGGACGATAAGAAGTTCGTGGTTATCGATCCCAACATGTGCGCCGGCTGTGGTGTCTGCGCCCAGGTCTGTAAATTTGACGCGATTGGAGAATAGAGATGGAAACGACAAATATTTTACTGGCCGGGGTCGGGGGCCAAGGGGTTCTGCTGGCGAGCCAGATTTTTACCCAGGTGGCGATCGAAGCCGACCTCGATGTTAAACAGAGTGAAGTTCACGGCATGAGTCAGCGTGGCGGTAGCGTGACCAGCCACGTCCGTTTCGGGACCAAGGTCTACTCACCGACGATCGATCCCGGCGAAGCTGATTTCCTCATCGGTTTCGAGCGTCTCGAAACCCTGCGCAACCTCCACTGTCTGAAAAAGGGCGGCATCGTCATCTACAATACGATGCGCATCAATCCCAGCACCGTCGCCTCCGGGGTTGCCGAGTATCCGGATGATGTTGACGACCGGATCGCCGCCTGCGGTGAGAAGGTTTACGCTATCGACGGACTCGATTTGGCTCTTAAAGCCGGCAACGCCCGTTCCGCCAACGTCGTCATGGTCGGTGCCGTCTCCAGCTTTCTGCCTCTGCCGGAGAGTCTCTGGGAGACCAAGATCCGCGACATTCTGCCGGCCAAGCTGGTCGATCTCAACCTCAAGGCCTTCCACCTCGGCCGCGAGGCGGTCAAGAAATAGTAGTTCAAAACACTTCCTGTAAACCGGAAAGG
>JAADEO010000101.1 GCA_013153415.1 Deltaproteobacteria bacterium | reverse complement strand
CGGGCTCTACGAGGATACCGGTTCGCTGACTTTCAAGGGTACTACCCGTCGCGATTTCATAGCGGCGGCTTGGCTGGTGGACCAGGGTGGTGATCTCGAAACCGTGGCCGGGGTCGTCAGCAGCCCTCTCGATCGTGAGCAGGTAGCCCTGCTCAACGATCTGCTCTCGTCCCAGCGCGAATTCTATCCCCGGGGTCAGAAGGTGGTTATGGTCGAAGCCAGCCGGGAGCATTACGTTCCCGACGTGGCGATGGTCGTCCACCGTCTGCGCGACATCGAGCGTCATGAAATCATTATCGCTCTCCTGCGGCTCGATGACAAGGTCTACCTGATCGGTCGCAGTCACACTCCGGCCCTCGATGTCGGTCGCCTCCTGGCTCATTTCGGGGGGGGCGGGCATCACTACGCGGCGGCGGCGGTGAGCCGGGACCTGACCCTGATCCAGTGTCGGGAAAAGGTTCTCGAACTGTTGGAGAAAGAGATCGTGCCTCCTTTTACCGCCGCCGATCTGATGACCTCGCCGATTCTCACTATCGCTCCTGACCGGAGTCTCGAGGAGGCGGCCGCGATCCTGACGCGCTACAATATCAATGTCCTGCCGGTGGTTGATGAGGGGGAGGACGATGGCGGGCTGCGCGGCCTGATCACCCGGCAGGTGGTCGAGAAGGCGCTCTACCACGGTTTGAAGGATCTGGCGGTCAGCGAATACATGAGCACCGAGTACGAGCCGGTCGCCCCCGGTGCCGATCTCAACCTGATCAAGGAGCTGATCGTCGAGCGCAACCAGCGTTTCCTGCCGGTGGTCGATGAGCGGGGAGGGGTGGTCGGCGCCATCACCCGCAAGGACCTGCTCCAGGCGCTTTACGACCGGGATGGAGCCCGGCAGGATGGCCAGCAGAAAAACGAGGGGACCCCGAAGGTCCGCCGCAAAAGCGTCAAGGGTCTGCTGGCGGAAAGCTTTCCCGAGGATCTGAGGGAGATCTTCCGGCGTCTCGGCCAGTTGGCCGAAGAGCTCGGCTATAATATCTTCCTGGTCGGCGGAGTGGTTCGCGATTTACTGCTGCGCCGACCCAATCTCGATATCGATATCGTCGTCGAGGGTGATGGGATGGCCCTGGCCCGGGCCTATGGCGAACGCTACCACTGTCGTTGCCACACCCACGCTCCGTTTCGGACCGCCGTACTTTCGACTTCCGAGGGTTACAAGATCGATATCGCCAGCACTCGTCTGGAATACTACGACTCTCCGGCCTCTCTGCCCAAGGTCGAGCAGAGTTCTCTGAAGGTCGATCTCTACCGGCGTGATTTCACCATCAACACTCTGGTAGTCTGCCTCAACCCCGCTCATTACGGCGAGCTCCGCGACTATTTCGGGGCCGGCCGCGATCTCAAAGAGCGCAGCATCCGGGTTCTGCACAACTTGAGTTTTGTCGAGGATCCGACCCGGATCTTCCGGGCCATCCGTTTCGAACAGAAATTCAACTTCACCATCGGCCGCCAGACCCAGCACCTGATCCACAACGCTGTCCGGGTCGGCTTCCTGCGGCGGCTTTCCGGTTTCAGGATCCTGCACGAGCTCAAGCTGATCTGCGCCGAATCCGATCCCTTGCCGATTTTCGCCCGGATGAGCCAGTTCCGGCTCTGGCGCGAGATCTTTCCCGAGCTCAAGGCCCGGATCGAGAGTCAGGCTCTGGGTCGCCGCCTGCGGGCGGTCCGTGAGGTCGTGACCTGGTACGAGTATCTCTATCTCGAGGAAAAGGCCGAGGTCTGGAAGGTCTATTTCCTGGCCTTCATGGATGGACTCAACCAGGCCCAGGCCGGCTACTGCGTCACCCGTCTCGGTTTCGACGACAATCTCGGTCGGCGTTTCATCCGGGCCCGGCAGCGGGGCATCGAAGTTGCAGCCGAACTGGGACGTTGTTATCGTGGCGACCGGGAACTTTCTGGGGCCGAACTCTACCGCCTCCTGCAAGAATTGCCCTGTGAAGTCCTGCTCTACATTATGGCCGGCCACGAAAATGAGCGGGTCAAAAAGGCCTTGTCCCACTATATTACCAGACTCCAGTTCATCAGAACCGAAATCGGCGGTCATGAATTGATCGGTTTGGGGCTTCAACCCGGACCGTTGTTTAAAAAGATCCTCGATCGGGTTCTGGAAGCCCGCCTCGATGGTCAGGTGCATACCCGGGAGGAGGAACTCGAACTGGTCAGGGATCTGGTGGCCGGATGGGGGCAGGAGGATGATTGAGAGAATTCCGAGCCTTGATAAGAAGCGCCTACTGAGAATTTTTTGCCTGGTCGTAATTTTGTGGACGGCTGCGAATCTCGGCTTTGCTCTGATCGATTGGTTTAATTCATGGCAGTATCTGAAAGCCAATCTGGTGGATGAAGCACGGGATGCTTTCAACAAGGATCTTGTCATCCGCCGTTGGGTGGCGGCCCAAGGCGGGATCTATGTGTTCACTACGAAAACCACGCCCCCCAATCCCTACCTGGCCCATGTGCCGGACTATAAATTAGTTACCGAAGATGGTCGTCAACTGACCCTGATCAATCCTGCCTATTTCCTGCGCCAACTTAATGAAATGGCTTTCAAGCAATTCGGTCTCCATGGTCATATTACCAGTTCCAACCTTCTCCGTCCCGCAAACCGGCCCGATGCCTGGGAATCCGCTGCCTTGCGCAAACTGGCCCAGGGACAACCCGAGGTGATTGAAGCCGGCAAGATCGATGGACAGCCGTATCTCCGTCTAATGAGGCCTCTGTTCGTTGAGAAGAGTTGTCTCAAATGTCACGCAAAACAGGGCTATAAGGTCGGCGATTTCCGGGGCGGGATAAGTATCTCGATCAATATGCACAACCACCTGGAGCGTTATCATCACCAACTCCTTCTCGCCTGCGGTTTCGATGTGCTCCTTTGGTTGGCGGGATTGTTGCTGATCTGGTTTTTCTATTCCCGCAGCTTGAATTCTCTGCGATCCAGTCAGGAACAGGTCGAGCATCTGGTGAAATTGTCTGGCGTTTTCGAGCAGGCCCACATCTCGATCGCTATTTTGAATCCGGATGGTGTTATCGAGGCGGTCAATCCGGCCGCCGAAAAGATGCTGAATGAGAGCTCATCTCAGCTGGTAGGGCACAGGCTGGATGATTTCCCCTATCTGACTGACGAGGAACGTGACTATCGGCAGCAGCTGCTTGAACTGGTGAAAAAAGGCAAAAGCTTCAGCGGGGTGATCACCCGGCATCTGGCGAGCGGGAAACTGATCTACATCGAAATGAGTATCTTCCCGTTGCGTGATAAAGAGGGCCGAAGCATCAGCTATGCCATCATGGGGCACGATGTGACGATGATGGAGGAGATGCGGCAGCGGTTGTTGCAGGCCCAGAAAATGGAAGCGATCGGTACTTTGGCCAGTGGCGTGGCCCATGATTTCAACAATATTCTTACCGTCATCAATGGTACCAGTGAGATCTTGCTGGACGAGTGCGAAGCTGATTCGCCTATTCGTGCCGACCTGCTGGAAATACATCATGCCGGTTGCCGGGCGGCGAGTTTGACCCGGCAGTTGCTGGCCTTCAGCCGCAAACAGATTATTCAGCCGCGGCAACTCTGTTTGCGGCGGATATTCACTGACCTGATGAAAATGATGCAGCGTCTGCTGGGAGAAAATATCCAGTTCGTCTTCGAACCGCCTTCGGAGGCGATCTCAGTCGAGGCTGATCCGATTCAGATAGAACAGGTCCTGGTCAATCTGTTGCTGAATGCCCGCGAGGCGGTAAAGGAGAGGCAGCAGCAGGAAAAGATTGTCGGCAAGATCGAGTTGTCTTTGCAGAAATTCTACATGGATGAAGAGTTCGTTCAGATGCATGAGGGTTGCCAGGCGGGTTGGAAAGCCCTGATCGAGGTCGCCGACAATGGTTGCGGCATGTCGGAAAAAGTCCTGGAGCACTGTTTCGAACCCTTTTATACCACTCGCGAATTGGGGCGGGGAACCGGTCTCGGCCTAGCCACGGTGTATGGGATCGTAAAACAGAACCGAGCAGCCATTACCATCGTCAGTCAACCCGGGGTTGGTACAAAGGTGCGTATTTTCTGGCCTCTGCTGAGCCAGTCTGTGGCAGATAATGGTCGTGAAGATGAATTTGAGGAAAGTTATCTGCACATCGAGGTAGATGATTTGACAGTTCTGTTGGTCGAGGATGAAATGAAAATTCTTCGTTTGGCGGAGAGATATCTTCTGCGGGCCGGTTTCAGGGTGCTGAGCTTCCCCCACGGTCAGGCGGCGGTGGAATATCTGGAGGGAACTAATGAAGTTCCGGATATCCTGTTCACCGATATGGTTATGCCGGGAATGGGTGGGGAAGAATTGGCC
Source organism: Deltaproteobacteria bacterium (assembly GCA_013153415.1). Classification (GTDB taxonomy): domain Bacteria; phylum Desulfobacterota; class Anaeroferrophillalia; order Anaeroferrophillales; family Tharpellaceae; genus JAADEO01. Next base: position 851 of record JAADEO010000101.1, on the reverse strand, counting down.
GCCATTCTGAAAGATCGTTATCCCGGGATCATGATTATTTATACGACCGGATACAATGATGGCATTGCTCGTGATTTGGATGAAAACGAGGTTTTCCTGCGTAAACCGTATACGAAACGCATGTTGATGATGGCTTTGGAAGAGTTGTTGATAAAAAGAAAATCGCACCTGAGCAAAGAGGTTTGACATGTCACGGAAAGAGCGCCTCTCATGTCCCGTTTGCGGACATCAGTTTTCTCTCTACCGCAACCCGGTGCCGACCGTCGATATCATTATCGCTTACGACGGCGGCATCGTTCTGATTGAACGTCTCAATCCGCCTTCCGGCTGGGCCCTGCCCGGTGGCTTTGTCGATTACGGGGAGAGCCTCGAAGCGGCGGCGATCCGCGAAGCCAGGGAGGAGACCGGTCTCGAGGTGGAGCTCGGCGGCCAGTTCCATACCTATTCGAGTCCCGACCGCGATCCCCGCCAGCATACGATTTCAACCGTTTTTACAGGTACCGGCCGGGGCCGGCTCGTTGCCGGTGACGATGCCGGCCGGGCTGCGGTTTTCACCGCCGATTCTCTGCCGGCCGAGATCGCTTTCGATCATCGGCGAATCCTGGCCGACTATTTCGGCAGTGTCTATGGAAGCAGAAGATGAAAAATAGGTTTTTTATCGCGGTTTGCCTGGTTTTCTTTTCCTGGGGCTGGGTTTTCCCGGGGCCGGTTGCCGGGGCCGGAGAACCGGATTATACGATTTGCCGGGTTCGTTCCTCCCTGCAGACCATCTTGCTGCACGGTTACACCCGGGCTCGCTGGCAGCGGCTGCTGACCTGTGAAGAGAGCGGTCGCTGTCTCAAGGTCCGGGC
>JAADEO010000063.1 GCA_013153415.1 Deltaproteobacteria bacterium | reverse complement strand
GAATGATCTGGCCCAGGGTCCCGGAAGCGGACAAGGTGCCGGTGGCCAGCGACTTGCTGTAATTCTGCTTGAGCATCGTCGGCAGAGATAACAGTCCCATGGTGACCACCGTGGCGCCGACGATGCCGGTCGAGGCTCCGAGCAGGGCGCCGACGATGACCACTGAGATCGCCAGCCCGCCTTTGAGCCGGGCGAAAACCAGACCCATGGTTTCGAGCAGTTCCTCAGCCAGTCCCGATCGTTCGAGCATCACCCCCATGTAGACAAAAAGAGGTACGGCCAGCAGGGTGAAATTGGTCATCCGGCCCCAGATTCGCAGAGGCAGGAGCTGAAAGAACTCGGGCCCGAAACCGATCAGGCCGAAGATCAGGGAAACCCCGCCGATACTGAAGGCTACCGGGTAGCCTAACAGCAGCAGGGCGAAAACTGAGACGAACATGATCAGGGCCATGTACTGGTTGATGAATTCCATCATTTCACTTCACCTCCTTTTCGTGCCCGGTGATGACCAGGAGGTTCTTGATGGCCTGGGAAATGCCCTGGATGATCAGGAGCAGGAACCCCAGGGGGATCATCGCCTTGAGAACATAGCGACCGGGTAGGCCGCCGGGATCGGGCGAGACCTCGCGGACCGCCCAGGAGGCTTCGATGAAGTTGAGCGAAGCGTAGATGACGATGATGCAGAAGGGTATCAGGAAGACGAAGGTGCCGAGAAAATCGATCCAGGCCTTCTGCTTATTGGAGAGTTTGGTATAGATGATGTCGACCCGGACGTGGCCATCCTCTTTGAGAGTGTAGGCGGCCCCGATCAGGAAGATGACCGAAAAGATGTGCCACTCCATCTCCTGGACGGCGATGTTACCGTGGTGGAAGGCGTAGCGCATGATGACGTCGTAGAAGACGTTTAAGACCAGGATGGTGGTCAACCAGGCGACGATCAGGCCGATCTTGTCGGTGAACGAGTCGATGATTTGAGAAACTTTTCGAAGAAAATTCAAGGTGATTCTCTCCCGTTTAAGGTTGGTCTTAAGTAAAACAGGCTCCTGCCCCCGGGAGCCTGTTTTTATCATTAAATTCAGATATTGCTATTAAATAAAAAAATATTTTTGTCAACCGTTCTTTTGGTTTATCTTTTCCGGAGTCATCCAGACTTTATCTACGTTTTCCTGCCAGATTTCGATCTCTTCTGCGGTAATCTTGCTAAAACGGCCCTGAGCTTTCAGATAATCTGCTACGGGAATCCGCTTTGCCGGTTTGACGGTTTGGACGAGGTTGCCGTCGGCGGCCATTTCGACCAGGGGAAAGACCCCGCTGTCGACGGCCATCCGGGTTACTTTGAGGGCGTCCTGGGAAGCGATTTTCCAGCCCGAAGGGCAGGCTGCGAGCACGTGCAGAAAACGGAACCCCCGGGCGGTTTTCGCCTTTTCGAACTTGGCGTAGAAATCATCCGGGTAGGCGATCGTGGCGCTGGCCAGGTAGGCCGGATTGTGCGCCTTGATGATGGCCAGGATGTCTTTCTTGGCGTATCTGAAATCCTTGCCGGTCGGCGTCGTCGTGGTCCAGGCCCCGGGCGGGGTGGCGGAGGACTGCTGGATGCCGGTATTCATGTAGGCTTCGTTATCGTAACAGACGTAGATGATATCTTCCTGTCTTTCGGCGGCTCCGGAAATGCCCTGCAGACCGATATCGAAAGTCCCGCCATCCCCGGCCCAGGTCAGGACTGTGGTCTCATTTTCTCCCTGGGCCGCCAGGGCCTGGCGGACGCCACCGGCGACGGCCGCCGCCACCGCGAACGGAGTGTGGAGCAGGGGCACGTCAAGAGCTGTGGTCGGCTGGCCGCCGGCGATAATCGCCCAGCAGCAGGCCGGCATGACGACGATGGTTTTCGGGCCCAGAACTTTCAAGGCATGGCGCATGCTCAGCGAGGCGCCGCAGCCGGGGCAACCCATGTGGCCGGGTTCCATCAGCTCGGCTGCGATGGCCTGCCAGTTGCTGTTGCCGTGGAAACGGGGGATGTCGGGCATATTGTTCATTTGTTTCCTCGCTTGGCCGTCGGCTAAAGCCAGTTGCTTGCGGTCGGGGAGAGCTCTTTACGCCGTTTGACTATGTCCATGATGGTTTCCGGGAAAACCTCCCGGCCGCCGAGACTGATGATGACATCGTTGATTACGGGTCGCCGGTCGAGGTTGTAGAGGGCGGCCCGCAGTTCCTGGCTCAGGGTGCCGCCGACCCCGTAGGAAAGGGCGCGGTTGAGGATGATGATGCGTTTCTTCCCTTCCAGGGCCGCTATCAGTTCGGTTTGGGGGAAGGGGCGCAGCAATCGCATCTTGAAAAGGTCGATGGCGATGTTTTCCTGTCGCAGTCGCTTGACCGCTTCCCGGGCCGTACCGGTGGTGGCCCCACAGCAGATCAGGGCGGTATCGGCTTTTTCATCTCCCTCCGGACAATGGATGACCGGTTCGTAAGCCCGGTCGAAGATCGCAGCGAAACTTCTCTCGCACTCCTTGAGCAGGGGACCGGCCTCGAGCATGGTGGCGGACATGGTTTTTTTGAGTTCGTAAAAGAGATCGGGCTGGGCCGCGGCGCCGAAAGTCAGGGGCTTGTCGGGATCGAGTTTGTAGGGAGCTTGGTAGGGTGGCAGAAAATCGTCCACCATCTCCTGGTCCGGAACCAGCAGCCGTTCCATGGTATGTGAAAGGATAAAACCATCGATCATGACCATGATCGGCAGCATCAGCAGTTCGCTGGCCCGGTAGGCGATGATAATCGTATCCAGGGCCTCCTGCGAGGTTTCGCAGTAGATCTGCAGCCAGCCGGTGTCGCGCTGGGAGAAACTGTCCGACTGATCGCTCCAGATGTTCCAGGGGGCGCCCAGGGCCCGGTTGGCGTTGACCAGGACCAGTGGCAGCCGGGCCCCGGCGTACCAGTGCAGCAGTTCATGCATCATCGCCAGCCCCTGGGAAGAGCTGGCGGTGAAGGAACGGCTGCCGGCCGAAACCGCCCCGAGCACTGCGGCAATCGCCGACATCTCCGATTCGACCTTGATGAAACGGCTGGTGAGCTCTCCGTCATCGACCATCTCGGAGAGGGTTTCGATGATGTGGGTCTGAGGCGTGATCGGGTAGGCGGAGATCACTTCAGGTCGGCACAGCCTGACGCCGTGGGCGACCGCTTCACTGCCCAGAAGAATGGCTTCCTGCTGCATTAAAGGTCCTCCTCCATCTCGATCACACCGCGCGGACAGATGGCGGCGCACTGGCCGCAGCCCTTGCAGTGATCATAGTCGAAAAGCACTTTGCCGTTGTCACTCCCGGCGTCCGGGGCGATGGCGATCGCTACCTCGGGGCAGAAGAACCAGCAGATACCGCAAGTGGTGCAGGTACCGCAGGAAAAACAGCGTTCCGCTTCCCGACAGGTTTCAGCCGGACTCAGACCGGTGCGGATTTCGGCAAAGCCGGCCCGGCGTTCCCGAGCTGGTAGCAGGTTCGGGCGGACGGCTGGTCGGGGGTGGAAGTAATCGGGATGAACCCTGGTGAAATCGGCGATTCCAAGGGGTTCTCCGGTTTCGCTTGGGACCGGACAGTCATTCAGTCGGCTCCAGACCTGGGCCGCCGCTTTACGACCCGAAGCCAGGGCTTCGGCCACGGTGGCAGCACCGTGGGCGAAGTCTCCGGCCCGCAGAATCGTTTCCGGCAGCTTCGCCTGGAGATATCCGTCTGCGGCCTGTTGGCCGATGGCCACGACCAGGATATCACAATCTTCCCGGCGCAGGACCTCGCCGGCGACAATCCCGCCGTTTTCTTTTTGCGCCCGACAGAGGGTCAGTTGCAGGTTTTCACCTCGATTTTCCAGGCCGCCGACCACGGTTTCCTGGTGGATCGTGATTCCCTCTGCCCGGGCCTGTTCCTTCTCTTCCTCGTAGGCCGGCATTTCGGCCAGTGTCCGCCGGTAGACGATCTCCACCTTTTTTCCCCGGCGCAGCAGGGATCGGGCGGCATCGAGAGCGGCGTTGCCGCCGCCGACCACGGTAAAGCGGTCTCCCTCGATTTCCATACCCCGGTTGATCGTGGCCAGCAGTTTCAGGGCACCGATGACCCGGGGATTGTCCTGCCAGGCAGCTGGGATGATCGATTCCGGCAGGCCGGTAGCTAGGATGATGGCGGCGAACTCTTTTGCGAGAGCCGTCAGCTCACCGGGGTCGATATTTCGGTCGCAATGCAGGGTGATGGCGGGGTAGGAGCTCAGCAGGTTGTCAAGCTCGTTCCGCAGGATATCACGGGGCAGACGGTAGGCGGGAATCGCCGATGCGAGCAGGCCGCCGGCCTCTTGGCCGCGCTCGAAAATTTCGACTGCAACTCCCCGCCGGGCCAGAAAGACCGCCGCCGCCAGGCCCGCCGGGCCGGCACCGACCACGGCGACTTTGAGATCCGTTTCCGGGGCCGGAGCGAATCGGTGGGGCCGGTCGAGGCCGAAATCGCCCAGCCAGCGCTCGAGATCGCCGATCTTTACGGCTTCATCGAATTCGAGCCGGTTGCAGGCGGCCTCGCAGAAATGGGGACAGACCCGGCCGGTCACCGCTGGCAGGGGATTGATCTCACGCAGGGTTTCCAGGGCTGCGGCCGGATTCTGTTCGGCCAGCTGCCTGAGGTACCCGGCTATGGGAATCCGCAAGGGGCAGGCAGATTGACAGGGCGAACCCTTTTCCGCCATCTTGGGGCGAAAAAATTTCCAGCTTCCGGTCAGGTTGACCGCGGTCGAAGTCGATGAGATCGGCAGGCCGTTGAAATCCCGGTTGTGGATGGCGCTGATATGTTTGAATTGAGCGATTTCCAGTGTACTCATGATCTCTTAACCTGCGGCTGGAGCCAGTTCGTAGGCTTCCAGCAGGGCTTGGTGGTTGTCATCGAGTCGGGCCGGAATGTAATGGGGCAGGGCTTTGAGTAGGCTTTCGGGAGATGTGAGGCCGCTGATTTTGGCCAAAGCCCCGAGTACTGGAGCGTTGATCAGGGGCATGATCTCGGTGCCGAGTTTGAACTTCAGGGCGATTCGGTTGAAATCGATGGTTACCACCCGGACTCCGGTCGCCAGTTCGGGAAAGGTGAACGTTTCCGGATCCCGGCTGCTGTTGATCAGCAGGGCACCGTTCTCCCGGAGTCCGTCGGTGACTGGAACGGTTTCGATCAGGCGGGCCGCCATAATGATAACAAAATCGGGAGTGGTCACCCGGCTGCGG
>JAADEO010000154.1 GCA_013153415.1 Deltaproteobacteria bacterium | reverse complement strand
CCTGATTGTCGACGAACGCTACGAACTGGTTGAATTTCTTCGCAACGCCGCTTTCCGGGAAAAACAGCGCTGCCTCTTCTGCTATCACGACCGGCTGGAGAAAACCGCCCGCCTGGCCAAGAAGAGTCGCTTCGAAGCCTTCAGCACGACCCTGCTCTACAGCAAATTCCAGCAACATGAAAAGATCCGCGAACTCGGTCTCGAGCTGGGTCGCCGCCACGGCATAGCTTTCCACTACGAAGACTTCCGCCGCGGCTGGAAAGAGGGCATCGAAGAGTCGAAGAAAGAGGGCATGTACCGCCAACAGTATTGCGGCTGCATCTACAGCGAGGCGGAAAGATACGGCAAGCTGGCCCTCTGAAATTTCAACCTCAAAAAGGCCGCCGCAACCGGGCTGTAACCAGGTCGCGGCCCAGGGTTTCGACTATCTCGAAAAGCCCGGGACCGGCCAGCTGACCGGTAATCAGGGTCCTGACCCCGTTGATAATCACTCCGGGCTTGACCTCGACCTCGGCGGCGAAAGCCCGCATTTCAGCCTCGACCCTCTCCGGAGTAAACTCGGCCAGCTTTTCCAGGCGGTCGGCGAGTTCCGGCAGCCACTCCCTCAGACCCGGAAACTTGTCGAGATTCTTTTTGCGGGCTTTGGCTTCGATCTCGATCTCGACCTCATCACTGAAATAGGGCCGGCCCAGGGTGGCGAAATCGGTCAGCAGGTGATAACGGGCCCGAATCAGGTCGACCGTCCGCAAAAACCACTCCCGCCGTTCTCCGGCAAATTCATCACGCCACAGACCCGCTTTCTCGAGCTCGGCCCGGACATAGGGCTCCAGTTCCTCCAGGGGCATCGTCCGGATATAGTGGGCGTTCATGTTGATCGCTTTGGGATCGGTGATGAACTTGGGGTCGTTCTTGTTGACATTGAAGATCGAATTGGCCCGATTCATGCCGTCGAAAGAGAAAGCCTCGAGCAGCTCCTCGTAAGTAAAGATCTCCTTCGAATCGGGATTGGACCAGCCCAGCAGCACCAGGAAATTGACCAGGGCCCAGGGCAGAAATCCGTGCTCGCGATAAAAATGGACCGCGACCAGTTCGCCATGGGTACGTTTCGAGATCTTGGCCCGTTTGGGATCGAGGGTCAGACTCATATGGGCGAAAACCGGCAGTTTCTTGCCCAGGGCGTTGTAGAGCAGGATCTGCTTCGGGGTGTTGCCGAGACCGTCCTGACCACGAATGACATGGCTGATCCGGTCCCGGGCGTCGTCGACGACATTGGAGAGCAGATAGAGCGGCTGTCCATTGGCCCTGACGATGACAAAGTCCTCGATATCCCGGTAACGCTTGCTGATCTCGCCATAGACGGCATCGGTGAAGGTCACGGCCCCGTCGCCTTCCGGCACCTTCATGCGAATCACGTAGGGCTGCCCGGCGGCCTCGCGCTCGGCGATCTCCTCCGGACTCAGTTTCCGACAGGTGCCATCGTAACGGTAGTCCTCTTTCCGGGTCCGGGCCAGCTCGCGTTTGGCTTCGAGTTCCTCTTTGCTGCAAAAACATTTGTAGGCGTGACCGGAAGCGAGCAGCTGCCGGGCCGCCTCCTGGTGTTCGGCAATGAACTGCGACTGGTAGTAAGGACCCTCGTCCCAGTCGATGCCGAGCCACTCGAGGCCATCGAGAATCCCCTTGATCATCTCCTCGGTCGAACGCTCGGCATCGGTATCTTCGATACGCAGGATCAGTTTGCCGCCATGCTGGCGGGCGAAAAGCCAGTTGTAGATCGCGGTCCGGGCGCCCCCGATATGGAGATAGCCGGTCGGGCTCGGGGCGAAACGCACCCTGATTTCTTCAGTCATATCCGTTCCCTCTAAAACGAGACAGGATCGCCAGCGTCGGCGATCCTGCGACAAGATTACATAACATATTGATATTATTAGATAACCAATAGCACAGAACTGACTTTATTGTCAATCCCAAAAGTTTCTGCAACCGGTTTCCGGCAAAAAAGATGAAGAAACTCTTAAGATATGCTAGAACTCGGCGGAAATTGCCTGCTCATAAACCAAAATACGATTAACAACCCGATTGGAACCCATGACCCATGCTCCGCGAAATCCTCAACCTGCCCCCCGCCTGGCGAACCGGCTGGCTCAAGGAGAGCGCCTTCGAAAAGATCTTTGCCCTTGAGGGTGAGGTCTTCCGCCACAAGGACGGCCGCCGGACTCTGCGTTTCGAACACGACGGACGCAGCTACTTCGCCAAGCTGCATCACGGCCTCGGCTGGCGTCGTTTCTGCAAAAGCCTGCTGAGAGGTAAATGGCCGGTCTGCGGAGCCGACAACGAGTGGCGGGCGATCCAGATACTGACCGGGAAGGGGATTGCCACCACGCCGCTGGTGGCCTGGGGCCGGCGCGGCCATCTGCCGGCCACCCGGCAGTCCTTCATTATCACTGAGGATCTCTCCGACACCGTAAGTCTCGAAGACTTCTGCCGGAACTGGCCTGAGAACCCGCCACCGCCAAGGCTCAAGCGGGCCCTGATCCATGAGGTGGCGCAGATCACCGCGACCCTGCACCGGCTCGGCCTCTACCATTGCGATCTCTACATCTGCCATTTCCTGCTCGATCGGCAGGAGACCACGAATCCCGACCCCCGAGGGCTGAAACTCCACCTCATCGACCTCCACCGGGTCCGGCATGGAGGCCTCCGGCCCCGACGCTGGCAGATCAAGGATCTCGCGGCCCTGCACTTCTCCAGTTTCGAGATCGGCCTGACCCGACGCGATCGGCTCCGTTTCATCAGCGCCTACAGCGGCCGGCCCTGGCGCGAAAGCCTGCAGGAAGATGCCAACCTCTGGAACCGGGTCGAAAAACGGGGCCAGGCCTTCTACCGCGAATTCAAACGCCGGGGACCGCGATGAGGATACTTCTGGTCCAGACCAGTTTTCTGGGCGACACCATTCTCTCGACCCCGTTGATCGCCGCCCTCAAGAAACTCCATCCCCAGGCTGAACTGTGGATGATGACCACCCCCCTGGCCGCGACCCTGGTCAAACGCGACCCGCTCCTCGCCGGAGTCATCACCTTCGCCAAACGGGACACGGAAAGCGGCCTCGGCGGCCTATGGAAACAGGCCCGAAAACTGCGGGCTTTGAATTTCGACCTGGTCTACTCCCTGCACCGCTCGGCCCGGACCAGCCTGCTTCTCTATCTGAGCCGCATCCCGCGGCGCATCGGTTTCCGCAATGCCCGACTGGGGTTTCTATACCACGAACTCCGCACGCGGCCCCAAAAACTCCACGACGTCGAACGCAACCTGGCCCTGCTCGATTCGGAACGCCATCCGGATCTGCCGGACAGCCTCCGCCTCTTCGCCCCGGAAATAGGGGAACTGCCGCCGGAGATCAGAGCCGAACTGCCCGCCCCCCGAAGTTACGTGATGATGGTTCCGGGCAGCGCCTGGGAAACCAAGCGCTGGTCCACCGAGGGCTATCGCCGGGTAGCGGAATATCTGTGCGGGAAGGGAATCGACGTGGTTCTGACCGGCAGCCCGGAAGAGGCCGCCATCTGCGAAGAGGTCGCCGCCGGCCTCAAAGTTCTCAACCTGGCCGGACGCAGTGATCTGGAGAGCGCTATCTACCTGGCCCGCAATGCCCGGCTCCTGATCTGCAATGACAGCATGGCCCTGCATCTGGCCTCGGCTTTCAAAACCCCGACCGTGACGGTTTTCTGCGCCACGGTTCCGGCTTTTGGATTCGGCCCCTGGCAAAACCCCAAAGCCCGAATCGTGGAGCATCCGGATCTCGCCTGCCGGCCCTGCGCCCGGCACGGTGGGCGCAAATGCCCCAACCGGACCTGGGCCTGCAGCCGGGAACTCAAAGCCGACACCGTCATCGGGGCCGTCGCTGAACTGCTGGAGATTGATGGCGACAAAGGAATCGGGCCGCAGGCTGACATTGACCGTCCCCGGGAAACCCCGGCCAATCTCTCTCCTCTCCCTAGAACAACATCCGACTGCAAGCCCTGATCAGGTCATTACGGGAGAAGGGCTTTTCCAGGACTTCGAGAACCACCGGAAACTGTTTGCTGATCCGGAAACCCTCATTCAGAGTTCCGGTCATGATCAGCACCGGCACCTTGAAATTCATCTTTTTCATCTCCTCGAGGAACTCTTCCCCGCCCATCTCCGGCATTACCAGATCCAGGACAATCAGATCGATGAACTCCTTCTCTAACACCTGCAGAGCCTGCCGGCCATGGGCGGCCAGTTCCACCTTGATCCCGTGCAGTTCGAGCAGGACCTTGAGGCTGTCGCGCAGCAACTCCTCATCTTCGACCACCAGAATCCGACGGTCTTTGAGGTTCAGGGAGGGATCACGCCGGGCCGTGACCGGCGGAGTCTTGCCCACCTTGCCGGCCACCGGCAGGTAGATGATGAAAGAGGTCCCGGAACCGAGTTCCGAATTGACGGTGATGGTTCCGTCATGATTGGTGATCGTCCGGTAGACGATGGCCAGCCCCAATCCCGTCCCCTTGCTGTAACTCCACTCCTTGGTACTGAAGAAGGGGTCAAAAATCCGTCCAAGCATCGACGGAGCAATGCCAACGCCATTGTCAGCAATGGTGATTTCGCAATACCAGTTGTCCGGGGCCAGGTTGAGACGCTGGCTCAAGTAATGATCGATATATTTGGCTTTGGCGGTAATTTTGATCCAGGCGTCCTCCTGTCCCTCGGCAAAGGATTCCTCGGCGTTCAGAACCAGGTTGAGGATCGATTGCACGATCGCGGTCTTGGCGACTTTCAGCTTGAGATCGCAGCTGTCTTCCAGGCAGTCGTAGGAGATCTGGGCCGGCATCGAGGGCGGTACCAGCACCATCACCGCTTCGATCAACTCCTCCACCGTGATGATCTCCGTGGCCCCGACATCGCGGCGGGCGAAAAGCAGGATCTGACGAATCAGCTCGGCCGCCTGGGTCGAGATCTTCCTGATCTTCTCGATGTAACGGCCAGCCTTGTCCGGGGACGAAGCCACCATCATCTCCAGCAGTTCGATATTACCGTGCAGACTGGCCAACAGGTTGTTGAAATCATGCGCGAAACCGGCTGCCAGCACTCCGATGGTCTCCATCTTCTGCGACTGCAGCACCACCTCGGTCTGCCGCTCCACCTCTTTGTGGAGGTATTCGCTATAGACCTCGACCTCACGTTTCAGACGACGCTCTTCACTGATATCATTGAGGTTGCTCAGATAGCCGACGCGGACGCCGCCCTGCCGGATTTCAGAAAAGGTCTGGCTGACCTCGACCATGGGATTTTCACCGATCTT
>JAADEO010000126.1 GCA_013153415.1 Deltaproteobacteria bacterium | reverse complement strand
CCGACACGGGGTCGCCCCCGCGGGATTTTGAGTCCCGTGCGTCTACCAGTTTCACCACTCCGGCACGGGGGTCGGTATGTATCAAATAGGATCCGGGCTGTCAAGCCGGGATTCACCGGGAAAAGCTGCCTTCAGACTCTGACAAGCCTTAAGCTGGCAGGCTGCCGCTATAGAGCGGATAGGAAGCCAGTTCGCAGGGGATGCCACCGTTATCGAATTTGAAGCGTTGCGCCGGCCGCAGGCCGACCTCCGCCATCAGTGCGGGATTGCCACTGAAAACCCAGGCGGTATAGCCCGCAGCCCGTTGCTTGAAAAAATCGCCAAGGCGGCGATAGGTCTTTTTCAGCTCCTCCTCGGCCCCGAGACGGCTGCCATATTCGGGATTGCAGAGCACCACGCCACCGCCCTCTGGAACCGGGGTGGCGGCAAAATCGCACTCGATGAATTCGATCACCTCCCCGACTCCGGCCCGCTCCGCGTTCTCCCGGGCGAGCCTGATCATCGCCGGGTCGATATCGGAAGCGATAATGCGCAGCCTGCGGTCGGGCCGGGTCCGGCGCCGGGCTTCAGCCTTGAGCGTCCGCCATTCCCGGTTCTTATAATCCTTGAGAAATTGAAAGGAGTACTCCTGGCGCAACAGCCCGGGCGGGATATTCCGGGCCAGCAGGGCGGCTTCGATGGCCAGGGTGCCGCTGCCGCACATGGGGTTGAGGAAACTCCCCTTCCCCTCCCAGCCCGAAGTCAGGACCAGGGCCGCGGCCAGGGTCTCGCGCAAAGGGGCCTTGCCGGGATCGAGCCGGTAGTCGCGCCGGGCCAGGGTCGGTCCCGAGGTGTCGAGATAGATGCGCACCTCGTCGCCCCGCCAGAAAAGGTAGAAGACCAGCCGGTCCCGGCGGGGACCGGAATCGGGCCGCCGGCCGCAGCGTTTGCGGATGCGATCGACGATGGCATCCTTGACCCGCAGGTTGGCGAAACGATTATCACGGATGGTGGGGTTGTCGACGATCGAAGTGACAGTGAAATAGCCGTCCGCCGGAATCAGCTCCTCCCAGGGCAGCGGCATCAGCCCGGCATAGAGCTGATCGGCATCTTCGGCTTTGAAGGCAGCCAGGCGCCAGAGGACCCGCTGACCGCAGCGCAGATGAAGATTGAGTTTCAGGACCGCGTGGAAATCACCCCGGGTGGTCACCGAAGTCGCCAGCTCCTCGAGGACCGGCAGTTTCTGGGCCCGGATCTCACGGCTGAGAAGAGGAGCGATCCCCGGGGAACACGGCACCACGATCTGATGGCGACCTTCGAGCAACGGCATGGTCAGACCAGGATCTCAGTCCCGACACCCTCGGTGGTGAAGATCTCGAGCAGCAGGCAATGGGGCTGGCGACCATCGATGATGTGAGCCTTGGCGACCCCGGCCTCGAGAGCATCGAGGCAACAGCTGATCTTGGGCAGCATGCCGCCCTTGATCACCCCATCAGCCACCATCTCCTCGACCTGGCGGCGGTTGATACTGCTTAAAAGCTTGCCCGCAGCATCGCTGACCCCGGGGACATCGGTGAGCAGCACCAGTTTTTCAGCCTGTAAAGCCGCGGCCATGGCCCCGGCCACGAGATCGGCATTGATGTTATAGGTCTCGCCGGCGGCATCGACCCCGACCGGGGCGATCACCGGGATGAAACCGGCTTCATCGAGCCGGCTGAGAATCGCGGGATTGATCTTGGCCACCCGCCCGACCTTGCCGACATCGATGATCTCCGGCGGCCGGTCGGCCTTGGGGGTATCGTACATCAGCAGTTTCTCGGCCTCGAGCAGATGACCGTCCTTGCCGGAGAGGCCGACGGCGTTGCCGCCGTGCTGATTGATGAGATTGACGATATTCTTGTTGACCTTACCGACCAGAACCATCTCGACCACGTCCATGGTATCCTGATCGGTGACCCGCATCCCCTGGACGAACGAGCTTTCGATCCCCATCCGCTCCAGGACCCGGCCGATCTGGGGCCCGCCGCCGTGCACGATCACCGGATTGATGCCGATGAACTTGAGCAGAGCGATATCCTTGGCGAAGGACTCCTGCAGACCCTCATCGACCATGGCATGACCACCGTACTTGATGACCAGGGTCTTGCCGTAGAACTTGCGGATATAGGGCAGTGATTCACTGAGAATCGCCGCTTTTTCAAGATATTTCTGCATGTTTTCCACCTGCTGATAGTGGGTCCGGCGCTAGAGGATATACCGGGCCAGGTCTTCGTCTTCGACCACCTCGTCGAGTTTACGGGCGACCTCCTTGGCGTCGATTCTGACGGTAACGCCGTTCATTTCGGAAGCGTTGAATGAAACCTCGTCGAGCAGGCACTCGAGCACCGTGTGGAGGCGGCGGGCGCCGATATTCTCGTGCCGCTCGTTGGTCAGACAGGCGATCTCGGCCAGTTTCTCGATCGCGTCCTCGCCGATCTCCAAAGTCACACCCTCAGTTTTCATCAGTTCGACATACTGACGGATCAGGGCGTTGCGGGGTTCGGTCAGGATACGGATGAAATCGTCCTTATCCAGCGAATCGAGCTCGACCCGGATCGGGAAACGCCCCTGGAACTCGGGGATCAGGTCGGAAGGCTTGGTGCCGTGGAAAGCCCCGGCGGCAATAAAGAGGATATGGTCGGTTTTGATGATACCGTACTTGGTGTTGACCGAAGAACCCTCGACGATCGGCAACAGGTCGCGCTGCACACCCTCGCGGGAGACATCCGGAGTCGAGGTCCCTTCCCGGCCCACGACCTTGTCGATCTCGTCGAGAAAGACGATGCCGTTCTGCTCGACCCGGTCGCGGGCCTCGGCCACGACCTTGTCCATGTCGACCATGCGCTGGGCTTCGCGCTCGATCAGCATCTCGTAGGCTTCAGGCACTTTGACCTTCTTGCGCTTGGTCTGCTTGGGCAGGAGGTTTTCGAACATATCCTTGATGTTGATATCCATCTCTTCGAAACCGCCGGCCGAAAAGATCTCGACCACCGGGGTCGCCTGCTGGGTGATCTCGATCTCGACCATGCGGTCGTCGAGACGGCCCTGACGGAAGAGCTTACGCAGCTTCTCCCGGGTCTTGAGCTGACGCTCCTCGGCCTGGCGTTCGGCTTCGTCATCCCGCGGCAGTTCGAACTCGGCGTAGCCGCCGTCGGCCGGCAGGGCAATGATATTGTCGTCATCGCTGCTTTCGGGTTCCGGCCGGGGCGGAGCCTCGGCCTTGATCGGCGGCAACAAGAGATCGAGCAAAGCCTCTTCGGCCGACTCGCGGGCCTTGGCCCGGACCCTTTCGGTCTCCTCCTGCTTGACCATGGTCACGGCCAGTTCCATGAGATCGCGGACGATCGATTCCACGTCCCGTCCGACATAACCGACCTCGGTGAATTTGGAGGCCTCGAGCTTGATGAAAGGCGCCTTCGCGAGCTTGGCCAGGCGGCGGGCGATCTCGGTCTTGCCGACCCCGGTGGGACCGATCATGATGATATTCTTGGGGGCGATCTCATCCCTGAGAAGGGGATCGACCTGCTGGCGCCGCCAGCGATTGCGCAGGGCGATGGCCACAGCTCGTTTGGCCTCGGCCTGACCGACGATATACTTGTCGAGTTCGGTTACGATCTCTTTGGGAGTCAAAGTTGACATCTTAGTTCTCATCCTCCGGTGCCGGCTCTTTGGGCAGGACCTCCAGGGTTAAACGATCATTGGTGTAGATACAGATCTCCGCGGTAATCTTCATGGCCGCCTTGACAATTTCATCGGCCGGCAGCTCCGAATAGCGGAACAGGGCCCGGGCCGCGGCCTCGGCATAAGGAGCGCCGGAACCGATGCCGACGATCGAATCGTCGGGCTCGATGACATCGCCGTTGCCGGAGATGACGAAGATATGCTCTTCGTCGGCAACGATCAGCAGGGCCTCGAGCCGGCGCAGCATCTTGTCCATGCGCCAGTCCTTGGCCATCTCGACCGCCGCCCGGGTCAGGTTGCCATTGAAAAGATCGAGTTTTTCCTCGAAACGTTCAAAGAGGGTAAAAGCGTCGGCGGTGGAACCGGCGAAACCGGCCAGAACCTGCTCGTCGTAGAGCCAGCGCACCTTGCGGGCGCCATGTTTCATCACCGTATCTCCCAGGGTCACCTGGCCGTCACCACCCAGGGCCACTTTCTCTCCCCGACGCACGGCCAGGATGGTCGTTCCTTTGAACATTGTCTAAAATCCTCACAAAAAACGTTGACTATTGCTCCGGGTCCCGCTCCCCGGCTGTCGCCAGAGGATGGGCCCGATCGTATACTTCCAGCAGACGTTTGACATCGACATGGGTATAGCGCTGGGTCGTGGCCAGAGAGCTGTGTCCCAGCAGTTCCTGAATGACCCGAAGATCGGCTCCGTTCTGCAGCAGGTGGGTCGCAAAGGAGTGGCGCACGGCGTGCGGAGTCAGCTGTTTCTGGATGCCGGCCTTAAGACCGTATTTACGCACCATGCTCGAAACCGACCGGGCACTGAGCCGGCCGCCCCGAGCGTTGAGAAAAAGGGCATCGCCGGCAGCGGACCGGGGACGGGAACGCCGGTCAAGGTATTTCTCCAAAGCTTTGGCGGCCATCCGTCCCAAAGGCACCATCCTCTCTTTACGCCCTTTGCCGACCACCCGGATAACTAATTCACTGAAATCGATATTGGCCCGATCGAGACCGACCACTTCGGATACCCGCAGACCACAGGCGTACATGAGCTCGAGAATAGCCCGGTCCCTGAGATGCAGTTCGTTGTCACCGGCGATATTATCGAGTAGTTGATCAACCTCCTCCTCCTCGAGGTAAACCGGCAAGTGACGGTGCTTGCGCGGAGCCCGCAACAGGGCCGCAGGGTTTTCATCCAGTTCGCCGCGATTGACGAGAAAGCCGAAAAAAGTCCTGATCGCCGCAACTTTCCGGCTCACCGAGGCGGGCTCATCAAGACTCATTCGCTCCCGCACGAATTGCAGAAGATGCGCTTCCCGCACCCGCTGCCAAGCGGAGAAGGGTCTCTCCGAGACCGCTGAAAAGAGGATTTTCCTATCGCCCAGGAAATCACGCAGCTGGATGATGTCCGCGGTATAGGCCCGTACCGTATGCGGAGAGAGCTGTCTTTCACTTTCAAGGTAAGCGATAAATCGGGCCAACGGAGTTGTCATGATATACTCAACCTAGGTTTCGGTCAAACCTTTTTCCGTCCGGCACCGAACCCGATTGGTACATTAACAGGTCAAGTTCTGCACAAAAAAACAAAAAATCATCGGCGGAAAATGTTCTGTCAAAAGCCAGTGGTGTCCGGTTGGAAAATTACGACCCGGGCTGAAGAGGGTAATTCCCCTCCACTTCTTACGCTCAACCTCTGTTTTTCTAAGCGCTCACTGTGCTGAAATTGATGAACTCGTGCCGACGCACT
>JAADEO010000199.1 GCA_013153415.1 Deltaproteobacteria bacterium | reverse complement strand
GTCTCGGCAAGCCCCGTCAGGGGCAAAACCGCCAGCACCAACAACAGGAATCCGACAACCCAGAGCCGGCGCGGGTTAATTCCAGATTTTCCCATAATCATACATCCTCCCAACCACTCAGGGGTCCTGAGCGCCGCTACCGGATTTTGAAAAAAGTCGCGTACAGCACCGGAACAAAAAGCAGGGTCAGAACCGTGGCGAAACCCAGACCGAAAACGATGGTGACCGCCATCGAAACAAAAAAGGCATCCTTGAAAAGGGGGATCATCCCCATCATCGTCGTCAGGGCCGCCATCATCACCGGCTGCATTCTCGAGACCCCGGAATCGAGGATCGCATCGAGTGGCGGCATGCCGGAGGCGATATTGATGTTGATCTGATCGATCAGGACGATGGCATTTTTGATCAGCATCCCGGAAAGACTCATCAGACCGAGCAGAGCCATGAAACCGAAAGGCTGATCGAGCAGCAGCAGTCCGGCCGTGACTCCGATGATCGCCAGCGGCACCGTCAGCCAGATGATCAGAGGCTGACGGAAAGCGTTGAACATGAAGATGACGATCAGGATCATCATCCCGAAATAGATCGGGATATTGGCCGCCAGCTGGGCCTGGGCATCGGAGGAGTCTTCGAGTTCGCCGCCCCAGGAGAGGAAATAGCCGGGTTTGCCCTTGAGCGGGATGATGTCATCATATTTCAAGGGGATGGTTTTGGCCGTCCACTGCTCATCCTTGCCCAGCGGGGTACCGCGATAGGTCTCGAGATCGACCCCGAGCTTCTGCTCGATTTGAGGCTTGACCTTGGCCATCAGGTCGGCCGGCAGGGTATTGCCCCGGGGGTCGGCATGGATCTTGATCATCTGGCGGCGGTGCCAGCGCGAGACCCGGGCATTCTCCCAACCGGTGCGGATCCCGTTCAGAACCTGCATGATCGGGATGTTCTTCTGCGCCGTCGGGCTGTAGATCTGGATCTCCCGAAGATCGTCGATGGTATCGCGTTCGTCGGCCGGAGCCCGGGCGATGATCGGAATCAGGTCGATCCCTTCGCGATAGATACCGACCTGCTTGCCGGAATAGTTGGATTCCAGGGCCTCGGCCACCATCGGCCGGGTAATCCCCAAAGCCATGGCCCGCTCTTCGGCCAGCACCGGTTCCGGCACCTTGACCTTGGCACCCCACTCGGTGCGGATCGCCTTGGCATCGGCCTCGCGGAAGATCTCCATAGCCTCGTCGGCCATGGCTCTGAGCACCTCGGGGTCGGGACCATTGATACGGAGCTGGATCTTACCGCCCAGGGCCGGGCCTAAATTGAACTTCTTGACGTTGACACAGGCATCCGGAAACTGCTGCTCCAGATCCCGCTGAATCTTGCTGCGGATCTTGTCGATGATCCGGTAGTCGTTGACCGAAACCAGGATATTGGTATACTGGGCCGCGGCTTCGACCGGGGTGTCATAGGTCAGGATGAAACGAGGATGGCCGCCGCCGATGGCCGAGGCCAGCATCGTCACCCCATCGATCTTTTTCAGGTATTCCTCGATCTGCTTAACCTTCTTCTCGGTCTCGCGGATATCGATGCCTTCCCGGAACTGGGCTTCAACCTGGAACTGAGGTCTCGTCGAAGCCGGGAAAAAGAGCTGTTCGACCTGGGTGAATCCGATGATCGCGGCGATGAACATGGCGATAACGATGCCGATGGTCAGCCAGCGCACCTTGATCGCTCCGGTCAGGAGTTTGCGGTAGACCTGGTAGAACTTGCCGCCGTAGGCATCCTGGCCGCCACCGGAGGCCGAGTTGGCCTTGTCCTTCTTCGAAAGAATGAATTGCTTGGTGACCAGCGGCGTAGTGGTCACCGCGGTCAACCAGGAAAGGGAAAGGGAAATCAGGATGACGAGATAGAGGGAGCGACAATACTCACCGGTCGAGTTGGTCATCCCGCCGATCGAAGCGAAGGCCATGACCGCGACCGCGGTGGCCCCGAGCAGGGGCATGGCGTTCTGACCGACCACCTCCTTGGCGGCCTGGATGCCGTCTACCCCCTGCTGCATCTTGACCTTCATGCCGTCGACCACGACAATGGCGTTGTCGACCAGCATTCCTAAGGCGATAATCAGGGCCCCGAGGGAAATCCTCTCCAGGGTGATATGGTAGTAACCCATGATCACAAAGGTCGCGGCGATCGTCAGAACGAGAATGAAACCGATCAGGATCCCGGCCCGAAGCCCCATGAAGACCGCAAGCACGACGATGACGATGGCCACCGATTCGAGCAGGTTGACGACAAAGCCGTTGACCGCCTCGGTCACCGACTTGGACTGCATCGAGATCTCCTTGAGCTCCATCCCGACCGGGATCTCGCTCTGCAACTCGGCAATCCTTTTTAAGACCGCATCCCCCATGGTCACGGCGTTGCCGCCCAGAACCGTGGAGATGGCGATGCCGATCGCCTTATGACCGTCAACTCTGAGGATCTTGTCGGGCGGTTCGACATAGCCGCGGCGAATGGTGGCGACATCCTTCAAATAGATCAGCCGGCCGCCCTTGGAAGCGATGAAAAGGTTGCCGAAATCCTTCTCCGACTTGAACTCGCCGGTCGGATTGATGGCCAGGTACTGGGGACCGAATTTCATGCGCCCGGAATCGACCGGAATGTTCTTAGCCTTCAAAGCATTGAAAATCTCGGACCGGGTAATCCCCAGGGCCGCCATCTTGGTCCGTGACATTTCGACGTAGACCGCTTCAGGATGCACCCCGAAAAGAGTCACCTTCTTGACATCCTGGACGACCAGCAGTTCACGCTTCAGGAGCTCCGCCACATCTTTCATCTCGGCATAGGTGAACCCGTCTCCGACCAAACCGAAATAGGCCCCGTAGACATCGCCGAAATCATCATTGACCATGATCGGCCCGGCCCCGGGGGGCAACTGCCGGTTGTAGTCCATCAGGCGCCGGCGCATCTCGTCCCAGACCCCGGGTAGGTCGGCCTTGCGGTACTGGTCCTTGATCTTGACCTTGACCGTGGAGAGCCCCCGGGCCGAGTAGGATTCGACCCTTTTGAGCTGGCCCATCTCCTGGACCGCCTTTTCGATCTTCTCGGTGACCTCGAGCTGGACCTCCTCGGGAGAAGCCCCGGGATAGGGGGTGATGATGACCGCGTCCTTGATCGCGAATTCGGGATCTTCAAGACGGGGCAGCCCCATGTAGGCGAAATAGCCCAACACCAGGAGAACAAAGGTCAGGGTCCAGGTGATGACGCTTTTTTTAATGGAGAATTCAGCTATGTTCATTCCCTATTTTCCCTCTCTCTGCTTTTCCCAGGGGCGCACCTTCATGCCCTCCTGCAACTTGGTCACACCAGCGATCACCACCATTTCACCCGGCTTCAACCCGGATTTGATGACGATATTGCTGGAGCCTTCCAGGGGACCGACCTGAACCTCCCGCTTGTGTACGACTCCGGCCTTTTCATCGTAAACCCAGACGCAGGGCTTGTTGCCGGGTGCATTCATCACGGCGATCGCCGGGACCACGAGATGGGAACTCATCTTGCCGTTGACGTCCCGGACCGTGGCCGAGACCCAGCAGGTCATCCCGGGCAGGATATTGGCGCCATCGGGCCGTTTCATGACCAGTACCACCTGGTAGGTCTGGGTCGCGGGATCGGCCTGGGTCGAATACTCCTTGACCTTGAGGGTGAACTGTTTGCCGGGCAGGGATTCGAAACTGGCCTTGAGTTCGACCATGCCGCTGTCGCGAATCTCGGCGATAAAGCGCTCCGGCACATCGACCAGGATCTCGATCTCGGAGATATCCTGGAGATTGACGATCGGCTCCTTGGCCCGCACCTTATAGAAATTCTCGACATAACGTTTCGAGATCACCCCGTCGAACGGAGCCCGGAGGGTGGTATCGCCGAGGGCGTTGCGGGCATCGGCGAGCTTGGCTGCGGCGACATCGCGGGCGGCCCGATAGCGGTCATAATCAGCCTTCGAAACCTGTTTCTTGGCATAAAGCTCTTTGTAGCGCATGAACTGCTGTTCGGCCTCGCGGAAACGGGCCCGGGCCTCGTTGACGGCATTGATGAAGTCACGCTTGTCGATCTGGGCGATCAGGTCGCCCTTTTTGACGAACTGGCCTTCATCGACCGGCAGTTTGACGATGGGACCGGAAACCTTGAAAGAGAGCACTGAACGCCGGGCCGCCCTGACCTTGCCGGGGAAGGTGCGCTCCAGCTTGACCCCCCGCTCCTTGACCGTGGTCAGTTTGACCGGCTTGACAATTTCCGGCTTCTTCTCAACCTTCTCCTTCCGACACCCGGTCAGGATACAGAGCGACAGGATCATCATAGCCAACAGGCAACGAGCCGGAAATGATTGCAAACTGAAATACCTCTTTTTATTGACGGCCACTTTCACGCCCTCCTTCTGCATAACATGAAACCCATGGGTTTAAATACGACAACAACAGACCCGGTCTACAGTCCGGGGTCACAAAATAAAACCTAAAAAGTACATTTATGCTATTTCTACAGTATCAACCTCTATTTGTCAAATATAAAACAGATGTTTCATCATCACGGTTCCACCCCCGACCGGAAGGTTGGCCAGGTTCCAATCCGAATATGATTTTCAACCTGAAGAGATGATGAATTTATGGAATTGAAGCTCTTAGCGGCAGAAAGCCCAGCCGATCGCCGCATAACGGGCCAGCTTGCCGGTTCCAACCAGGAGCAGGAAAAGACGGAGGTCGACCTTGAGTATTCCGGCCACCACGGTCAGAGGGTCGCCGATGATCGGCACCCAGGCGAAGAGAAGGCTGATCGTTCCGTAACGTTTGTAGAGTGCCATGGCCCGGTGGTTCCGTTCCGCATCCGGCTCGACCCAGCGCCTCAGGAAAACCGCCCCGCCCCGGCCGACAGCGTAATTCAGCAGGGCGCCAAGCAGGTTACCGAGACTGGCGACCAAAACCAGGGTCACCGGGTCCAGTCCCTGCATCAGGAGCAGGCCCAGCACCACCTCGGAACTTAAAGGCAGCAGGGTGGCGGCCAGGAAGGATGCGACAAAAAGGCCGCCGTAGCCGAGGCCGGCAAGGCTCTCCATATATATCAGTTTCCGGGAGCGGCGGGAAGCAGCATCCCGGTTTCCCGGCCGAGATCCTCGACCGCAGCAAACACCTGTTTCCAGCCCACCGCCTCGAGACAGAGTCGCCTTTTACAGCCGCGTTTACGGCAGGGGCTGCAGGCCAGGGGATAGCGGACGATACGATTGGGCACCCCGCAGGGAGCGTTGACTCCGGGATGAGTGGGACCGAAAACCGCGACCACCGGGGTACCCACGGCAGCGGCCAGGTGCATGGGGCCGGTGTCACCGCCGATGTAGAGATCGCTTTCGGCAAAAATCGCGGCCAGATCGAGCAGGGAAGCGGTTCTCGGCGCCACCGCCAAAGGAACCCGGGCATGGCCGGCG
>JAADEO010000157.1 GCA_013153415.1 Deltaproteobacteria bacterium | reverse complement strand
GCTTGGTTGGCGCAACACCGTTTCAATGGACTGAGGCGGCTGGGGGAAATGGTCACTGGTACGAAGTGGTCGATGCGAATTATATCAGTTGGAGTACTGCTGATGCTGCTGCTAAACTGCAAACGTACAATGGCATTTCCGGCCATCTGGCAACTTTGACTTCTGCTGGAGAAAATACATTTGTTAAGGCCTTGGTTGATGATGGAAGGCATTGGGCAAGTTGGATAGGCGGTTTTCAGCCAGAGAATGCAGATGAACCGGATGGAGATTGGACTTGGGTAACAGGCGAGCCCTGGAGTTACGCAAATTGGAATAATGGAGAACCGAACGATTCCGGAGGTGAAGATTCTTTGGTGATTTATTATTCCGGCACGTGGAATGATCAGAGTGGGACGCTTAGACGTTATGTCGTTGAATATGAAAATCCGGTTCCCATTCCCGGCGCTGTCTGGTTGTTGGGCTCAGGTTTGCTGGGGTTGATTGGAGTACGACGTAGAAGAGTGTAAACCGCTCTTGGTGTTGCTCCGGTGATAAAATAGAACTGCGACTTTTATCAGCCACGGAGCACACGGAAAGCACGGAGGATTTCAGTGTATTCCATGTGCTCTGCGGGGCAAAATCCTGAAAAATACCAAACTTCAAAAAGAGGTCACTCGGGAAAGGGTGGCCTCTTTTTTTCGAATCGGACTCGGGATTCGCTCTGTATCGACGCTAAGTCGTAAATTTTGGAAGCGGGAAATGAAAAGAGTTTTCAGTCTCGTTTTGGGGTCTAATGCGGGTCCAAACTTATAGTGTCTAATCTATTTCGTGTTTTTCACGCCTTTCGTAGTTTCTGTAGTTTCCGAAACTACGAAAGAACGCGAAAGACGCGAATTGTTACACCGGCGGCAAAGCGATTGAAAGACAGAAGGGTATTGAACCACGGAACAAGTGGAATACACAAACAAATTCCGTGCTTTCCGTGATCAAAAAAGTTTCGGTTTTTAAACACCAGAGCAATAACAGAGAACAGCCAGGGTTTGTTGCTTAGGCTGAATATTTACGTGTATTTAACTGTCGGGCTGAAAACCGGATTATGAACCTGCCAGCTTTCAGCTGGTAGTGCTTTAGTTATTCACCGATGATCTTGACCAGGACCCGCTTCTTGCGGCGGCCGTCGAATTCACCGTAGAAGATCTGTTCCCAGGGACCGAAATCGAGCTTGCCTTCGGTAATCGCGACCACCACTTCCCGGCCCATGATCTGGCGTTTCAAGTGGCCATCGGCATTATCCTCGTAACCGTTGTGACGGTATTGCGAAGTCGGGGCATGCGGAGCCAGTTTTTCGAGCCAGACCTCGAAGTCGTGATGCAGGCCGCTTTCGTCATCATTGATAAATACCGACGCGGTGATGTGCATGGCGTTGACCAGGCATAATCCTTCCCGGATACCGCTGACGGCCAGGCACTCCTCCACCTGCGGAGTGATGTTGATGAACTCCCGGCGCCGGGCGGTTGAAAACCAGAGTTCGCGACGAAAACTTTTCATGACAGCTCTCCTTAGCGGTTCGGATCTGTTTAGACATGGAAATCGAAGATACGGTTCATGGCGGGAATAATACACTGTGACGAGAGTTTTTGCCAGACGGATTTACCTGCTGGCAGGGCGTATCCGGTTACAACTCTCCTTGCGGAGCGAGCAGGGTTTTCCCTTTACAGCTTGGTTGCATATGTAGTAGGAATCCAATGTCCGGATGGGTGGCTTTCTGATTCCTAATTCTTGAAATAGGAATGTCTGACTCGGAATGCGGAGATGAAGAGCTGCCGGATAACGCACAACAGAATTGGCAGCGTTGTTTCTTTTCGTGGTCTTGGTCGGCTGGCCCCCGTCTGACGGGTCCCATCCGGGCTGTCGGGTCGGGTACTCGGCGAAAGATCGCGCCTCTGGTTTAACCCCGGAGTTTTTTCGGGACCGGGCGTCGCCATTCCAACGTCAATTTCCATTGCTGAGACAGATGACTGGACATCCGAAGCAGAATCTTGCGGCCGCCGACCGGGAACTGGCCGCCGAGAGCGAAACCATCCGGGTGATGATCGAGCTCTATTGCCGGGATCATCATGATTGCCGCCAACCTCCCTGCCCTGAGTGCTCCCGTTTGCTGGCTTATGCTATCGAGAGGGTCAGCCGTTGCCCCCTGGGCGAAGAGAGAACCACATGCGGCAAATGTCATATCCATTGTTACAAACCGGAATTTAGAGAAAAAATCAAAGAGGTGATGCGTTATGCCGGCCCCAGGATGTTCAAGGAGCATCCCCGCCTGGCTGCCCGCCATGTCTTGAAAGGTCTCAAAAAGAAAGTGGTATAGGGCGGGACTCCGATTGCGGGAGCCGTGCCGGCGAGGGTGTTTCCCCGGGGAGACCGGTGGTAAAGGAGTTGTGGCGTTGGCCGCAACTCCTTTTTGTTTTTGCGGTCGGTGGCACCGTTTTTGAGGGTCGGGGCGGCAGTGCTTTAGCGCTTGAGGATTCAGGACAAAAATGCTATCCTGCAAGACTTTTCAGGCCGAAGCGCTAATCTGGTTTCAAAAGGTGGAATATTTTGCGAAAACAGTACCGGAGGTCGAGCCGGAGAATTGAGATCGGCGGTCTGGTTGTCGGTGACGGGGCTCCAATCTCGGTCCAGTCGATGACCAACACCGACACCCGGGATCCGGAGGCCACCATCGCTCAGATCGGGCGACTCGAGAAGGCCGGTTGCGAGCTGATTCGGGTGGCAGTGCCGGATGAAGCCGCAGCGGCCTGCCTGGCCCGGATCAAACAGGCGATCGCTATTCCCCTGGTCGCTGACATCCATTTCGATTACCGCCTGGCGCTGAAAGCGGTGGCCGAGGGGGTTGACGGTCTGCGGCTCAATCCCGGCAATATCGGTTCCGCGGTCCGGGTCCGGGAGGTCGTGGCCGCCTGCCGGGAACGGCGGGTGCCGATCCGTATCGGGGTCAATGGGGGTTCCCTCAGCAAGGAGATCCGGGCTCGTTACGGCAACTCTCCTACGGCTCTGGTGGAAAGCGCTCTCGAACATGTGCGGATTCTGGAAAAAGAGCGTTTCGAACTGATCAAGATCTCCCTGAAATCATCCGATGTGATGGCTACCCTCGCCGCCTATCGGAAACTGGCGGAACGGGTCGAGTATCCTTTCCATATCGGTATTACCGAAGCTGGTACCCGCCTGCGCGTGGCGGTCAAATCGGCGGTCGGCTTGGCCCTGCTGCTTCATGAAGGGCTGGGCGACACTTTGCGGGTATCATTGACCGCTCCTCCCGAAGATGAGGTTTTCGTCGCCTATGAAATTCTCAAGAGTCTGGGGCTGCGGGAGCGGGGGATCGAACTTATTTCCTGTCCTACCTGCGGCCGGACCGAGATCGGCCTGATCGGCCTGGCCGAGGCTGTGGAAAAGGCCTTGGCTCATATCCGCCAGCCTTTGAAGATCGCGGTCATGGGTTGCGTGGTCAACGGTCCGGGCGAGGCCCGGCATGCGGATTTCGGCATTGCCGGCGGCCGGGGGGTGGGTCTGTTGTTTCGCAAAGGGGAAGTATTGCGAAAACTTCCCGAAGATCAGCTGGTCGACGCCTTGGTCGCGGAGGTCGAGAATTTTGTCGAGGGCCATGAGCCAGGGTAACCGGAACCTTTTTTCGCAGCCGGGCTGGTGGCAGCGTCTTTTGCGGGATGGTTGCCTCTGCTGGCGCCTGATCCGGGATCCCCGGGTGCCGTTCTACTACAAGCTCATCCCTCTGGCGGGGGTGATTTATCTGTTTTCATTCTATGACCTGATCCCCGATTTCGTGGTTCCCGGTCTCGGGCAGGTCGATGACCTTCTGGTTCTCTACCTGGCCTGTCGTCTTTTTATCTTTCTGGTTCCGGAAGATATCAGGCGGGAATACCGGGAGCGTGATCTATGATGGAGTCGCGAGTGAGTGCCGAGATCCGGCTGTTGCCGCCCGAAGTCTGTAACCAGATAGCTGCCGGCGAGGTGGTTGAGCGCCCGGCCTCGGTGGTCAAGGAGCTGGTCGAAAACGCTCTCGATGCCGGAGCCGACCAGGTTCGGGTGGTGATTGAAAACGGGGGCAAGAAACTCATCGAGGTCATCGATAACGGTCATGGCATGGACCCGGCTTCGGCCCGGCTGGCCTTGGAGCGGCATGCGACCAGCAAGATTCGTTCGGCCGCCGATCTCTTCGGAGTCGCCAGTTACGGATTTCGGGGCGAGGCCCTGCCCAGCATCGCCGCGGTTTCCCGTTTCACCTTGATCTCCCGGTGCCAGGAGATGGAGGCTGCCGTCAAGCTCGAGATCGAGGGCGGCGGCCCGGTCCGGGAGAGCCGGGTCGGGGCCCCGCTCGGAACCCGGGTGGCGGTGGCCGATCTTTTTTTCCCGGTACCGGCCCGGAAGAAATTTCTCAAAACCACCAATACCGAAAGAAGCGCGGTTCTCGACCGTATGCAGCGTTTCGCCATGGCCCATCCCGAAGTCAGTTTCATTCTTGAACACAATGGTCGGAAACTGTTCAAGATGACTTCAGGGGATCGGGAGGAGGATCGGGTGGCGACGATTCTGGGTCTTAATGCCGATACCGAACTGCGCCGGCTGGAGACGGCGAGTGACAGTGGCATCGAACTCAAAGGTTATGTCAGCCTGCCCCGGGTGCAGCGCTCCAGCAGCCGGCATATCTATTTTTTCGTCAATCGGCGGGCGGTCCGGGACAAGGCCCTGTTGCAGGCCCTGCTGAAAGCCTACGAAGGGCTTCTGCCCCGGGGACGCTATCCGGCGGCGGTGATTTTTCTGACGGTTCCTGCCGGGGTGGTGGATGTCAATGTCCACCCCGCCAAGGAGGAGGTGCGTTTTGCCGAAAGCGGTCGCCTCTTCTCCCTGATCCGCCGGCTGGCGGGAGAGAGCCTGAGTGGTTATCCCGCAACGGTGGAAGATTTTTTCATGCCGGCCGGGGGAACTTCCGGTGTTCGGGTGGGAATGTCTGATCCGGCAGCGGCGGACGAAGCATCCTCTCTGCCGCCCGATTTTTATGAACCCCCGGCCCCGCACCATCCGGCGAAACGCAGCGGGGATGATTTTTCCGGCCCCGCCCGGCGAAATCCGCCCCGGGTGTCGGAGCTTGCAGCCGGACCACAAACTTCAGGGCCGGCTCTGGATTTCGGCTTGAAAGAGAGCGCTAGCCGCAGTCTTTCAGGCTTTTCGCCGGAAGACGAGAGCCCGGTACGGGGCCTGCCCGGAATGGGGAGTTCCGGAAGGGGATTTTTCTCTTCGATGACGATTATAGGCTCTCTCTGGGATAGCTATATCGTGCTGCAGGCGCACGGCCAATGTTACCTGTTGGATCAGCATGCCGCCCATGAACGGGTCCTGTTCGAGGAGTTGAAAAAGAGGAAGCGTGGCGCCCTGCAGCGATTGCTGCTTCCGGTGACGGTGGAGTGTACGCCGCTGGAGGTGGCCCAGGCGGAAGAGTTCCAGGAACCGCTTCTGGAGCTGGGTTTCGAGTTCGAATTCCTGGGGCCGCACAGCCTGTTGCTGCATACCCTGCCAATGGCGGTCGCGGGGGTGGATGCGGAGATGGTTTTTCTCGAAACCCTGAACGACTTGGTCGCCGGTGGCGAGGGATTGAGCGGAGCGGTGCTCGACGAGCTGTTGGCCCGGATGGCCTGTCGGCTGGCGGTCAAGGCCAATCGCAGCCTGGACCGGGATGAGATTCGCAACCTTCTCTTGCGCCTGGATCAGACTCCGCATGCACATACCTGCCCGCATGGTCGGCCTTTTTATTTCACCTTGGCCCGGGAGGAGATCGAAAAACGTTTCCAGCGTTGATGGTTATGAACAGGTATGCTTTTCGTCATCGCTCCTGCAGATTGTTGCTCTTTGTTTTCGTGGTGCTGGCCTTGGCCGGATGCGCCAAGGAACCCCTGGTCACTCTTCCCGGTGTCAGCGGTAGCGGGCGTGCGGGTTGGAACCGGATGCGGGAATTCAGGTATCTCAAGGCTTCGGCGATACTTGCCTGGGAAGATGGGCGGGGGCGAAAGGGTAGAAACCGGATCCGCCTGTTCTTGGCTCCACCCGATCGTTTGAAGATCCAGTGGCTGACTCCCTGGGGTTCGGTGGCCGGACAGGTGCTGCTGGCCGGCGACTATTTCTGGCTTTCCGATGCCCGTCGCCAGGAGACCTGGCACGGAACTATCGACAGCCTGGTCGACTGCTTTCCCGGGCTGAGTGATATCGCCTGGCTCGATTCGACCCGTTTTCTGACTCTCTGGCCCCTGCTCTTCAGCACCGCGGAGCGGGATAAGGATCTGACTTCGGCATCCGTCGCTTATGCCGAAGAGGGTGCCGGAAAATCCCTGGTTAAGGTTCTGAGCTTTGCCGACGGCAGCCGGGTCGAGATTCGAGCCTCGGTTCTGGAAGAGGTTGACAGCGGAGGGATCTTCGCCCGGCAATACGAGCTTGGGGCCCGAGGAAGCAAAATCTCCCTGACCCTGCGCAAATACGGGTTTCCCGAACAGCTCGACGCGAAGCTGTTCACCTACAGTCTGAAAAATTTTTCCATGCATGAATGCCTGGATGGCGGAAGGAGTGAAAGATGGAAGAGAATAAAAACAGCTACGATGTACTGATTATCGGTGGCGGGCCGGCCGGTCTGACGGCCGGGCTTTACGCCGCCCGGGCCCGTTTGCACTGCGTGTTGCTCGAGCGGATGATGATGGGTGGTCAGATCGCGACTACCGATATGGTGGAAAACTATCCCGGTTTCCCCGAAGGAATCGCCGGCTCCCAGATCGGACCGCTCTTCGAGTCCCAGGCCAAGCGTTTCGGTCTCGAAGTGCGCCAGTTCCAGGAAGGAGCCAAGATCGAGCGGCAGGACGACGGCTTCACGGTGGTTTGCGGCAACGGCGACCAGCTGTTCAGCAAGAGTATCATCGTCGCCACCGGGAGCAGTTGGAACCCCCTCGGGATTCCGGGCGAGGAGCGCCTGCGGGGGGCCGGGGTCTCCTACTGCGCGACCTGTGACGGGGCTTTTTTCCGGGACCAGGAACTGGCGGTGATCGGCGGCGGCAATTCGGCGGTCGAAGAAGCCGTGTTCCTGACCCGTTTCGCCTCCAAGGTCTATATCATTCACCGCCGTGATCAGCTGCGGGCGGAGAAGGTGGTGCAGGAGAAGGCCTTCGCCAACCCCAAGATCGAGATGGTCTGGTCGCACGTGCCGATCGAGATCGTCGGTGAAAACCAGGTCGAAGGGGTCAAGGTCAAGAGTGTCAAGAGCGGTGAAGAGCGCCTGCTGCCGGTGGCCGGAGTTTTTATCTATGTGGGGATGAAGGCCGACAGCGGGATTGTCAGCCACCTGCTCGAAACCGACGAGCGCGGTTATATCAAGGCCGGGGAGGATACGCTTACCACCTGTCCCGGAATTTTCGCCGCCGGCGATGTCCGGACCAAGCCCTTGCGGCAGGTGGCGACCGCCGTGGCCGACGGTGCCACGGCAGCGGCGATGGCCGAAAAATATCTGGAGAATCTGTAGAATACCGCTCCGGTTCGCCGGGCGGCTTGGTCATGAAGTCAGTATTTCAATCGGGGATTGGGTTTTATGGATTACGCCCTGCTGCGTAAAAAAATGGTTGATGAGCAGATCGTGGCCCGCGGCATCAGGGATCAGCGGGTTCTGGAGGTTATGCGTCAGACTCCGCGGCATCTTTTTGTCGACCCCGGTCTCGCGCATCAGGCCTATGGTGATTCGGCTTTGCCGATCGGTGATGGTCAGACCATCAGCCAGCCTTATATCGTCGCTTACATGCTGGCTTCGATGGAACTGACGGGGGGAGAGAAGGTTCTCGAGATCGGCATGGGTTCCGGTTATCTGACGGTCCTGCTCTCCCGTCTGGTCGAGCGGGTCTATGCCGTGGAGAGGTTGCGTTCCCTGGCGATTCCGGCCCGGCAGCTGCTGGATCGGCTCGATTGTTCCAATGTGCTGGTCAAAATTTTCGATGGCAGTTACGGTTGGCCGGAAGCCGCTCCTTTCGATGCCATCGTGGTTTCGGCGGTGGCCGCGGCCGAACCGCCGGCCGCTTTGCTCGACCAGTTGGCGGTCGGCGGCCGCCTGGTCATTCCCCTGGCGGTCGACCAGGGCGAATACCTCTACCGTTTCACCCGGCTCGAACAGGGTGGTTTCGAGAGTGAACGTCTGCTGGCCTGCAGTTTCGTCAAATTGGTGAGGCGTCATGGCGGGCGATGACAAACATGTTTTTTCAGGTGGTTCGCTGGACGCCTACCTGGAGGAGATTCGCCAGTTTCCCCTCTTGGATGAGGAACAGGAGACCGAGCTCGCCCGCCGCGTCCAGGCTGGTGACGAGGAGGCCCGCCGGAAGATGATCGAGGCCAATCTCCGGCTCGTGGTTCACCTGGCCAAGCATTACCAGAACCGGGGCCTGCCGATCGAGGATTTGATCGAGGAGGGCAACCTCGGCCTGATCCGGGCCGTGGAGCGTTTCGATCCGGAATTCAACTGCCGTTTCTCGACTTATGCGGTCTGGTGGATCCGGCAGTACATGAGCCGTTCCCTGATCAGCCAAAGCAAGATCATCCGTCTGCCGGTCCATGTCGTCGACGAGGTCAACACTTATCTCAAGGGGCGCCAGAAGTTCGTCAGGGAATTCGGTCGGGAGCCTAATTTCGAGGAGGTCGCTGATTTTATCAATCATGACTTCACCTCTTTCACACCCTCGATGGTGCGGCTCAACAACATGGTGCCGCTGACTTCGGGGAATTCTCTGGGTTCCGACCGGGCCCGGGATGATGAGAACGGGGCGATCTCCCTTGAGCATCTGGCCGATGACAAAAGCGACAGCCCGCTCGATATTCTGGATCGGGATCTGCGTCTGAAAATTATCCTGCGCTGGCTCGATGAACTCAATCCCAAGGAACGTCTGGTGATTACCCGCAGGTTCGGTCTCTATGACCAGGATCCCCAGACCCTGGAAGAGATCGGCCGGGAACTCAAACTTACCCGGGAGCGGATCCGCCAGCTTGAAAAGGCGGCTTTGAACCGTTTGAAGAAGATAGTCGTCAGTTGCGACTATTCACTTGAGGATCTGTTGTAAAAATGGAAAAGCTGTTGGAGAGGATTAAAAATCCCGAAGATTTAAGGGGATTGCGTATCGATGATCTGCCCCGTCTGGCGGCCGAGATCCGTGATCTGATTATCAGTACCGTATCCCGTACCGGTGGCCACCTGGCTTCTTCCCTCGGGGTCGTAGAGCTTACCATCTGTCTGCATTACGTTTTTTCGACCCCGCGGGACCTGCTGGTCTGGGATGTCGGTCACCAGGCCTATGCCCACAAAATTCTGACCGGGCGGGCGGAACGTTTCGCCACCCTGCGCCAGGCCGGGGGACTGAGCGGTTTTCCCAAGCGCCAGGAGAGCGAATACGATGCTTTCGGCGTCGGCCACAGCAGCACCTCGATCTCCGCCGCCCTCGGGATGGCCCTGGCGGCGGAACACCTGCAGCAGCGTCGCCGGGTAATCGCGATCATTGGTGACGGATCGATGACCGCCGGTATCGCCTTCGAGGCTTTGAACCATGCCGGCTGTCTGGATCGCGACCTGATCGTGGTCTTGAATGACAACGAGATGTCGATCTCCCCCAATGTCGGGGCTTTATCAGCTTATCTCAACCGCATCCTGACCGGATCCACCGTCAACCGTTTGCGTCATGATGTCAAGTCGGTGCTGACCAATATTCCCAAGGTCGGTGAGAGTGTTTTCAAGATGGTCAAACGGGCCGAGGAATCCTTCAAGGGTTTCGTCATCCCGGTGGGGACCATTTTCGAGGATCTCGGTTTCCAGTATGTCGGTCCGCTTCCCGGTCATGATCTGCCGACCCTGGTCGAGACCTTTGAAAATGTCAATCGTCTGGACGGGCCGATCCTGGTCCATGTCGTCACCCAGAAGGGCAAAGGCTACAGCCCGGCGGAGAGTGACCCCTCCCATTTTCACGGAGTTTCACCTTTCGATGTGGCCAGCGGCCGCAAGCAGACAGTTCCTTCCGCGACCACACCGCCGCCCAGTTACACCCGGGTCTTCGGCGAAACCCTGACTGAAATCGCCGCCCAGGATGATCGGGTGGTAGGTATCACCGCGGCGATGCCGGATGGTACCGGTATCGGCATCATGCGGGAGCGTTTTCCCGATCGGGTCTACGATGTCGGTATTGCTGAACAGCATGCCGTGACCATGGCCGCCGGCATGGCCAGCCAGGGACTCAAACCCTTCGTCGCGATCTATTCCACTTTCATGCAGCGGGCTTTCGACATGGTGATCCATGATGTCGCCCTGCAGAACCTGCCGGTGGTATTCTGTCTCGACCGGGCCGGACTGGTGGGTGAGGACGGACCCACTCACCATGGGTCCTTCGATCTTTCCTACATGCGGATGATTCCCAACCTGACGATCATGGCGCCGCGGGACGAGAACCAGCTGCGGCGCATGCTGTTCGCAGCTCTGAAGTTCGAGGGACCGACGGTCCTGCGTTATCCCCGTGGCAGCGGGCTCGGAGTCGAGATCGAAAAAGAGAGCCGGGAACTGGTGCCCGGCCGCTGGGAGGTTCTGCGAGAAGGGCGAAAGATCGCTTTGCTGGCCGTGGGGGCGATGGTCGACCCGGCCCTGCAGGCGGCCGAGATCCTTAAGCGGGAGGAGAAGTTCGACTGCCAGGTGGTCGACTGCTGTTTCGTCAAACCGCTCGACGAGCAGCTGTTGGAGAGTTGCCTGAAGGGTTTCGAGTGGGTCTTCACTCTGGAGGAGAATACCGTGGTCGGCGGTTTCGGCAGTGGCGTGCTGGAGTTCGCCGCCAGTCATAATCTCCTGGGCGGGATTCGGGTGGTCACTTGTGGTCTGCCGGACTGTTTCGTGGGGCATGGTACCCCGGCCGAGCTGAAAAGAGAGCTCCAGCTCGATGCCGAAGGTATCGCCGCCCGGGTCGTGGCCGCATTGTCTCCGGCCGGAAAGTAACGTCTTGCTTATCCTTGCCCGATGGCCTGGCGGACGGTTTCCGCCAGGGCCTCGGCGTGGTTTTTGATCCGGTCGTAATTGTCTCCCTCGAGCATGATGCGCAATTTGTTCTCGGTTCCCGAATAGCGGATCAGCAGACGCCCCTCTCCCTTGAGTTCCTTTTCGACTTCAGTCATGTGCCGTCTGAGAGCCGGGACCTCGTCGACCGGTGGTTTCTGCCGGACCGCGACATTGAGCAGGACCTGGGGAAAGATCTCCATGACGGTGGCCAGTTCCGCCAGAGGCTTTCCTTCGCTGACGATCACCGAGAGCAGCTGCAGGGCCGAGAGAATGCCGTCTCCGGTGGTGTTGTGATCCATGAAGATCAGGTGGCCCGACTGCTCACCGCCGAAGTTGTAGTTTCCGGCCCGCATCTCTTCGACCACGTAGCGGTCGCCGACCTGGGTGCGGATCAGTTCGATCTGGTTGGCGCTCAGGGTTTTTTCCAGCCCCATGTTGCTCATCACCGTGGCGACCACGGCGTTTTTCCGCAGCTGTCCGGTGCGCTGCATGGCCAGAGCGCAGACCGCCATGATCTGGTCACCGTCGACCACCCGGCCCGAGTGATCGACGAAAATCACCCGGTCGGCATCGCCGTCGAAAGCGATTCCCAAATCAGCCTTCTCCCTGACTACCGTCTCCTGCAATTTTTCCGGATGCAGAGAGCCGCAGCCCGAATTGATGTTCTGGCCGTCGGGATCGATACCGATACTGATGACTTTGGCCCCGAGTTCGGTAAAAACCATCGGGGCGATTCTATAGGCGGCCCCGTTGCCGCAGTCGACCACCAGTTTCAGACCCTCGAGGGTGAGATGGTCGGGAAAGGTGTTTTTCAGAAAAACGATGTAGCGGCCGTTGGCGTCGTCGATCCTGAAAGCCTTGCCGATTTCGTTGGCGGTCGGACGCAGCTGATCGATGGTCTGGTTGAGAATCAGCTCCTCGATCCGGTCCTCGACCTGGTCCGGCAGTTTAAAACCGTCCCGGGAGAAGATCTTGATGCCGTTGTCCTGGAAAGGGTTGTGCGAGGCCGAGATCACCATTCCGGCGTCGGCTCGCATGCTGCGGGTGATGAAGGCGATGCCCGGGGTCGGCATCGGTCCGATCAGTAGGGCATCGACCCCCATCGAGCAGATACCCGAGACCAGGGCGCTTTCCAGCATGTAGCCCGAAAGTCGGGTATCCTTGCCGATGACGATCTTGTGGCGGTGTTCCTTCTCCTTGCAGATATAGGCCGCGGCCCGACCGATCTGGAGTGCGACTTCCGCGGTAATCGGGTGAATGTTGGCTGTGCCTCTGACGCCGTCTGTGCCGAAAAGTTTTCCCATCCTTTTTTTCCTGCTTTCCTGTGGTTAAGGCGCATTCTTGCGCACAACGATTTCGACTTCCGCCGGATCCATCGATAGCAGCTTGACCCGATCCGGTAGGGAGACGTTGATTGGCAGGGTGTAGTAGCCTCCTAAAGTTTCATCTTTGAGCAGAGGAGCCAGGTCTACCGTGATCCGGGCCTGTTTGCGAATGTCATCGATCTGCATCAGCAGCGGGCATTCGACCACCAGGTCGACGAAATAGTTGCTGATCCCGATCCGACCCAGTTTCCGGGTACGGTTCAGGAAATTGATGCGGATGCCCTTGATGACTCTCTGGGCCAGGCTTTCGCTGACGATGAATTCGGCCGTGATCCTGATTTCGGGATCGACCAGCTTGAGCTCGTTGGGAGGGGTCATCAGGGTGACCTCGACCATGGTGTTTTCGCGCATCTGGCTGATATCGATCGGTTCGGTGGAGACGCTGTCGTGTTCCTGGAGATATCTTTCCGAAGCCCGGAAGGCAACGGTCGGCGGATTGACCTTGATCTCCCGAATCTGGAAACCTTTGGGCGGGGTGCCCCGGGTCTTGACCCGGATCGGCAGGCTGGTTTCGACGAAACGATCCAGGTAGATGACCAGGGAATCGGGATCCAGGTTGACGACGTCGACCCCCAGCGGCAGGTCGTTGAAAGTCTCCTGGGCGAGCCGGATGATATTCTTGCCGGGAACCGCTTTCGAGAGGTTGACGCTTAGAGAGGGCGGCTTGACCGTCAATGGTCGCAACAGGGTCTTGGTGCCTTTGACCCGGACGTGGATCTTGGTCGGCACCTTGTTGGTGATGGTCATGTCCTTGGGAATCGAGGTGAACTCGATGGGTACGCTCAAGGCCAGTTCGGTCTTGCTTTTTCCGGAGACGAAGAACCAGAGAAAAGAGGCGAGCAGCAGGGAGAGAATCTTGAGGGTCAGATTCTTGAAAATCAGTGATCTTATCTTGGTCATGTCAGCCGACGTTTTTGTTCTAACGCAGTTGAAAGATCTGCCGCAACGAGGCGATGAAACCGGTTTTTCTCCGGCTTGGCGAGAAGATGTTGTTCAGAACCCGGCTCAAGGATTCGGTACTCTGTTCCCGGGTTATCTTGCCGCCGATCGAAAGTGAGATCCGGCCGGTCTCCTCCGAGACCACGATCACCACCGCATCGGTATCCTCGGAGATGCCCATCGCCGCCCGGTGTCGGGTGCCGTACATCTTTTCGATCATGGGATCGATGGCCAGCGGCAGGAAACAGCCGGCCGCCGCGATTTTGCCCTGGTCGATTATCACGGCTCCGTCATGCAAAGGGGAGCCGGGGTTGAAGATGCAGAGCAACAGGGCATCGCTGACCTTGGCGTCGATCTCGACCCCGCCTTCGACGATGCCGGGCAGCTTGTTTTCGCGGGTGAAGACGATCAGGGCCCCGATCCGTTTGATCGACATGGTGGCGCAGGCCTTGATGACCTTGTCGAGTGAATTGATCTCCTCGTCCGAGCTGATGGTGAACGAGGTCTTGCCAAATTTGGCCAGGGCTCGTCGGAATTCATTCTGGAAGAGGACGATGACGATCAGGACGATCGAGCTCAAGAAACCATTGAGGATCCAGTGCAGGGTATAGAAGCCGAGCAGCAGGGAGACCTGGTAGATGATGAAGATCAGGAAAAGACCGAGCAGAATCTGGAAGGCCCGGGTACCGCGGATGATCAGCAGAACCTGGTAGATGAGAACCGCGACGATCAGGATATCGATGATATCCAGCCAGCGACTGTTGAGCAGGGTCTCGAAGAATTCAGTCATGGTTCGCACCCGGCCGCCGCAGGCGGCTCTGTTAGTGAGGAAGGGTTATCTTTTTACATGGTTGATGGCGTCGATCACGGTTACGGCCTGACGGGTGGCGGCGACATCATGGACCCGGGCGATATTGGCCCCGTTTCGCAAGGCCAGAGCGACGGTGGCGAGCGAACCGGGCAGGCGCTCGGCGACCGGGGCTTCGGTCAGTTTGGCGATAAAGGATTTGCGCGAGGTGCCGATCAGGAGCGGCAGGCCGAAGCCGGTGAAGTCCCTTAAATGTTTCAGGAGCAGCAGGTTGTGCTCCAGGGTCTTGCCGAAACCGATGCCGGGGTCGAGGATCAGTTTTTCGCGTTTCATTCCGGCCTCCAGGGCCCGGCCGATGGCGGTCTCGAAGTAGGCGCAGATCTCGTTGAAAAGGTCTTCGTAGGTGGGATTCTTCTGCATCTCCCGCGGGGTTCCCTGGATGTGCATCAGGCAGGCGTAGGCGCCGCTGGCGGCCGCCACCCCCGCCATCTCGGGGTCGAAATTGAAGGCGCTGATATCGTTGATGATGTCGGCGCCGGCCGCCAGCGCTGCGGCCGCGACCCGGCTCTTGTAGGTGTCGATCGAGAGCGGCAGTTCGGGAAACTCCCGGCGCAGGCTCTCGATAACCGGAATGACCCGGTCGAGTTCCTGCTGCTCTTCGACCTGTTCGGCCCCCGGACGGGTCGATTCACCGCCGATATCGATGATATCGGCACCTTCGTCCAGCAGCTTTCGGGCCTGAGCCAGAGCCTGGTCGAGAGCCAGGAAACGGTTGCCGTCGGAAAAGGAGTCGGGAGTGACATTGAGGATGCCCATGACCAGGGAGCGCTCTTTGAGATCGACATCGAGTCCCCGGCAGAAAAAAGGCAGCCCTTTGTCCTTCTCCTGGTGGCGCAGGGCGGTTTCGATACGGTCGGCCATCTGGGCCAGGGAGAAGGGCTGGGCTCTGAGTTTCTGGCAGAATTTGCGAAACTGTTTACGGGTGGCGCTCAAGATCGCGTCACTGTCCTTGGCGCTGCAGTTGATGACCCCGCGGGTCACGGCCGCTTCGCCGCCCACGGAAAGCATCTCCTGCTTGATGATGTTGGCTGCCGCCGGGGGCAGGGGGCCGACCCGGAAGCTGTAATGCACCATCTTGTTTTTCATCAGGCTGACGCCGTGGGTGTCGGTGCCGATCCGGCGCATCAGGCTGGCGGCGTCGGCGGCCGAATGGAGATCGAGCAGGCGAACGTGGTAATTACGCATTTCTCTTGCCGGTTTCGGAGGGCCCGGGAGCTGGCCGGTTTTTGTTTTTGCTCAAATTGGTCAGGTTGCGGACCAGGCGATCAAAAATCCACAGCTTGCGCAGCCGCAGGAAGTTCTTGACCTGCCGTTTTTCTTTTGCACTTGCCTCCTGCGGCCGGTATTTGACCTTCAAACGGAGGATCGAGTAATTGTCGATGCGGGCCAGCAGCCGGATCAAGGGCTTAAAGAAACGGTTCGGCGGCAAATAGAGGGAGATGTTGAAATCGATAATCCCGGGGTTGCCGGCCCGGTCGACCATGACGTTGCTTTTGTGACCCAGATCGAGGTGGACGACTCCGCGTTCGTGCAGCCTGGCGGCGATCGCAAACAGCCGCGGGAAAAAATCTTCATTCAGGTTCGCGGATCGTTTTTTGATCTCATCGCCGTCGATCCGGCTGAGCAGGAGACAGTTGTAATCTTCGAGACCGATAACCCGGGGTATGCCCTCGACGCCGTCGAGTTTCCCAAGAATGAATTTTTCATAAGCCAGGTTCAAAGGCCCCCAGATCCAGCGGACGAAGCGGTTGCGGCCCCGGAAATCCTTGGCCACCAGGGAGCGCCCCTCTTTTTCCAGGATCAGGATGTCGGGTTTCATGGCCTTGCCGGTGGTGATACTCCTGACCAGCCGCCAGTCGTCGCCGAGAAAACGGTAGGAGGAGTGGTCAGCCATCAACCCGTACTACTGTCGTTTCCCGTATCGTTTCCCGGGCGCTCGCCTTCCTCGCTGTTGTCGGGAACGCCGTCAGCCGTGGCGGTTTCCGTAGGGCTCATGGCGTCGCTGCCCCCGTTCTCCTCCACCTTATCACCCTCTTCGTCACCCTCTTTTTTTTGACCGATGATCTGGCCGATCTCTTCGCCGTTGAGGCTCTCTCTTTCGAGCAGGGCTTTGGCTAGCTTTTCGAGAGCGTCGCGGTTTTCGGTCAGCAGTTTCATGGCCTGATCGTGGGCGGACTGGACGATCTCTTTGATCTCGGTGTCGATTTCGACCGCGGTTTTTTCGCTGAAGTCGCGGTTCTGGGCCATCTCCCGGCCGAGGAAGATATGCTCCTCCTTCTTGCCGAAACTGACCGGGCCCATCCGTCCCATACCCCATTCGCAGATCATCTTGCGAGCCATATTGGTGGCCCTTTCGATATCGTTGCCGGCCCCGGTGGTGATATGGTTGAGCGCCACTTCTTCCGCCACCCGGCCGCCCATCAGGACGACGATGTTATTGATCAGGTACTCCTTGTTGTAGGTGTGGCGTTCATCGATCGGCAGTTGCTGGGTCAGCCCCAGGGCCCGACCGCGGGGGATGATCGTGACCTTGTGGATCGGGTCGGTGCCGGGCAGCAGGTGGGCTACCAGGGTATGGCCGGCTTCGTGATAGGCGGTATTGACCTTCTCTTCCTGGCTGATTACCAGGCTGCGTCGCTCGGCCCCCATCATGACCTTGTCCTTGGCTTCCTCGAGATCGACCATCTCGACCTCTTTCTTGTCGGCCCGGGCCGCCAGCAGAGCGGCCTCGTTGATCAGATTGGCGAGATCGGCCCCGGTGAAACCCGGGGTGCCGCGGGCGACGATCTTCAAATCGACATTCTTGGCCAGGGGAACCTTGCGGGCATGGACTTTCAAAATGCCTTCCCGGCCCTTGACATCAGGATTGGGGACCACGACCTGGCGGTCGAAACGGCCCGGTCGGAGCAGGGCCGGATCGAGGACGTCGGGCCGGTTGGTGGCGGCGATCAGGATGACCCCGTCGTTCGATTCGAAACCATCCATCTCGACCAGAAGCTGATTCAAAGTCTGTTCCCGCTCATCGTGACCGCCGCCGAGGCCGGCACCGCGATGGCGGCCGACGGCATCGATCTCGTCGATGAAGATCAGGCAGGGGGCATTCTTCTTGCCCTGGATAAAAAGGTCGCGGACCCGGGAGGCGCCGACCCCGACGAACATTTCGACGAAATCGGAACCGCTGATGCTGAAAAAGGGAACATCGGCTTCGCCGGCGATCGCCTTGGCGAGCAGAGTCTTGCCGGTACCGGGGGAGCCGACCAGCAAAACCCCTTTGGGAATCTTGCCGCCCAGGCGGGTGAATCTCTTCGGCTCCTTGAGAAAATTGATGATCTCTTCCAGTTCCTCCTTGGCCTCTTCGACCCCGGCGACATCTTTGAAAGTGACTTTTTTCTGCTCTTCGTTGAGGAGCTTGGCCCGGGACTTGCCGAACGACATCGCCTTGCCGCCGCCGGCCTGCATCTGGCGCATGAAGAAGATCCAGACTCCGATCAAAAGCAGCATCGGGAACCAGGAGATCAGGATCGACTGCCAGAGCGGGGACTGGTCTTCGGGCTTGGCGGTGATGCGGATGCCCTTCTCCCGCAGGGTCTTGACCAGGGTGGGGTCTTCCGGGGCATAGGTTTTGAAGGTGTTGCTGCCCGCTTTGCCGCTGATATTCTGACCCTGGATGGTGACTTCACTGATCTGGCCGGAGTCCACCATCTCCAGGAAATCGCTGAAACTGACCTCGTTCTTGATGCCAGCGGGGTTATTGAAAACATTGAAAACCATGATCATGATCAGACAGATCACGAGCCAGAGGGCCAGGTTCTTATAGAAAGGTTTCATGTCCTGATTTTTTTTCATGGCTGACATTGAATCTTTGCGATCCGTTATCCTCTTTTCCGAGGGCCCGGCGGACGAAGCCGGGCAGGGTTATAAAAAAGCCACCCGGGCTCATTCGGCGGGCGGCTGTATGCAATCCTACCTAGCATGAAAGGGGGCCAGATAGCAAGTAAAAACTCTTTAATTTACAGGCTGTAATCCCCTTTTGGAGTGCCCGTTTTCACGGTTTCGGCAATTTTCGCGAGACCGTCGAGCTTGCAAAAAAAATAAAACCGTATTAGGGGGCCCGGACGTAGACCCGAATCAACTTTCCGAGGAAAGCCAATGAAGAAATGCGTTGTTATCGTCGGTCGTCCCAATGTCGGAAAATCGACTCTTTTCAACCGCCTGCTGAAAGAACGTCGGGCGATTGTCGCCGATACCCCGGGAGTGACCCGGGATCGGCTTTTCGCCGAGCTCGAGATCGGTGAGCGGAAATGTCTGCTGGTTGATACCGGCGGACTGGTTTTCGGCAGTGAAAACGAGTTTCAGCGGGATATCGGTCGCCAGACCCTGGCCGCGGTGGATGAAGCCGACATCATCATCTTTCTGCTCGACGGCCAGGCCGGGGTCTGTGCCGAGGATGAAGAACTGGCCCGTTATCTGAGGCGTAGCGGCAAACCGCTTCTCTGGGTCGTCAATAAATGCGAATCCCCGAAAGTCAGGCAGGCGAGTGTCGATTTCTACGCTCTGGGGGCGGATGAGCTGATTCTGCTCTCGGCCGAACACGGTGAAGGGATAGGGGCGCTCAAGGAGATGCTGCATGGTTGCCTGCCGGCCCCGTCTCCGGTCGAGAAAAACGAAGAAGAGGATGGCGATGATGTTATACGGGTTTCGGTGGTCGGCAAGCCTAATGTCGGGAAATCCTCGTTGCTGAACTGTCTGCTCGGGAGTGAGAGGCTGACGATCAGCGAACGGCCGGGGACGACGGTGGATGCGGTTTCCGTACCGCTGACCTATCGTGGGCGGAAGTATCTCTTTTTCGATACGGCCGGTCTCAGACGTCGTTCCCGGGTCCGGGAGGAGGTCGAGAGCCTGAGCAATGTCGCTACTCTGCGGGCCATCGATTTTGCCCAGATCGTGATTCTCATGATCGATGCCGGAACCGGAATTACCGACCAGGATCTGCGGATTTCGGCCCTGGCCCATGAGAAAGGCAAGGCGGTTCTTTATGTTTTCAATAAGATCGATTGCCTGACCGATGGCCGGCGGGTCTTGAAGAGTTTGCAACGGGACTTGGAGGAGAAGCTGCTGGGGATCAAAAAACCGGTTGTTCTCGGAATGTCGGTCAAGCTGAGACGTGGAGTTAAAAAACTGTTTCCCGCTCTCGAGAACCTGGCCGCGGTTTTCTCGCGGCGGATCGGAACCGGTGAACTCAATCGCTGGCTGGCGGCTGTCGTAGAAGCCCACCAGCATCCGTTGATCAACCGTCGTCCTTTAAAATTCTATTTTATAACTCAGGTCCGAAGCTCGCCGCCTACCTTCGTGATTTTCGTCAATCGCAGTAAAGGGATTATCGATTCCTATATCCGCTACCTCGAAAATCGCCTGCTGCACGATTTCGAATTTTACGGGGTCCCGGTAAAAATCTATTTTCGCAAACGGGACGGTCGTTCCAAGTGAGGGTTTTTCAGGTGGGAATGAGTTCCGCCGTTGATCGCTGATTGCGAGAAATTAAAGAGTTCTGACGGGTTGGGCAATATTTTTGCTTGACAAGGCTGATTAGATATTGCTAATGAAATAAAATGGTTAAGGAGGCCCCGGCAGAAGAGGGTCGTAACCTGTCGTGGTCCGCTCCGGAGATGGTTCCGGTGGTGCAGAGGACCAGGCCATGGTGCCTTGGACGTAGGGTCCGAGGCAAAAAGCTATTCTATTTTTTGAACGAGGCGAAACCGGAGCAGGGTACGGGCATGAATAAATCTGAACTGATCGAGGAATTGGCAAATCGGACCGAACTGAACCTCAAAGCCTCCGAGATTGTCGTCAGTCTGATTATCGACAATATGAAAAAAGCCCTGCTCAATGAAGAACGTATCGAACTGCGTGGTTTCGGCAGCTTTCATATCGAGTATTACAAAGCCTATACCGGCCGGAATCCCAAGACCGGCGAATCGATCCAGGTGAAAGAGAAACGGTTGCCATTCTTCAAAGTGGGAAAGGACCTCAAGGAACGGATCAACAAAGATGGCACCAAATAATAGTAACCGTAATCCCTTTGCTTTTCTGACCGAATTTTTCTCATCCTATCTTGTCCGTCTCAAAGCTGTTCTCACCGAACCGTCCAACTTGCCCAACCTGCTGACCTTAAGCCGGATCCTGACCGTTCCGCTGATCATTATCCTGCTCTATTCCGACAATCGCTGGATCAACATTTTGACTGCTCTGCTGGTGGTTCTGGCGGCGATAACCGATGGTCTCGACGGTTATCTGGCGAGAAAGTACGGCCACGAATCGACCCTGGGCAAACTGCTAGACCCCCTGGCCGACAAGCTCCTGCTGCTTTCCGCTCTGGTTATGCTGGTCTATTTGCAGAGGGCTCCGGCCTGGATCGTCTGTCTGATCGTCTGTCGCGAGACCGCGGTTACCGGTCTGCGGGCCATGGCGGTGGAAAAGGGCAAGGTTATCGAGGCCAGCTCGATGGCCAAGTACAAGACCACTTTCCAGAT
The DNA here is from genome assembly GCA_013153415.1 of Deltaproteobacteria bacterium. GTDB lineage: Bacteria > Desulfobacterota > Anaeroferrophillalia > Anaeroferrophillales > Tharpellaceae > JAADEO01. The sequence continues at coordinate 1,417 of JAADEO010000157.1, read as the reverse complement.
CGTCGCCGTGGTCTGTCTGATAATCCATTACCCGTTTCTCTGGGCTGATGCCCATGCTGTCGGCATCTTCTTTCTCTGGGTCGCTTTCATCTATACGATGTGGACCGGTTATACCTATTTCCGGGAGACCTTCGCCCTGTTGCTGAACGAATGATGATCATCCGACGCTTGGGATCCCGGCGCCAGCCGGTCCCGTTTGCATTGCGTACAGATCGGGTTCCGGTTTTCGCCGGAACCTTTTTTCATTTTTTACGGTGTTTCCGCAAGTGTTGCCAAAATCGCGGAAACAGGCCGTTTCGCCGAAATGAATTTGATTTGGATTTCTGATTATTGGCGGAAGTATTTCGGGGGTTGGGGATGAGTTTCAAAGGACTCAAGGTTTTGTTGATCGAAGACAATGAGATGAACCGTAATTTGTGTTGCGATATTCTGAAAATTTTCAATGCCCAGGTAGTGGAAGCTGAAAACGCCGAAAATGGTTTGGCGTTGCTGGAGGAGGATCTTCCCGATCTGATTCTCATGGATGTCCAGTTGCCGGGCATGGACGGAATCCAGGCGACCAGGCTGATCAAACGCAACCCCGAATGGAACCGGATTCCCGTTATCGCGATTACCGCGCATGCACTGGAAGGCGAGTTGGATGAGATCATGGAGGCTGGTTTCGACAGCCAGATCTGCAAGCCCTTCAAGATCTCCGATTTCGTTGCCGAAGTGTCTCGCCACCTGGGCGTGGAAGCCGAATTTCCTCAGTCTTAACCGGTGGATGTTGGTGGGAAACCGCGAGGGGAATGATATGAAGAAGTTGTTTCTGGTGATTGGGGTGCTGTGTCTGTTCGGGGGCATGCTGGCCGTCGCCCCGGTATTCGCCGGTACCAGTGATCTCAATGTTCTCAAACAGCTCAGTCTCGAGGAGTTGACGAATATCGAAGTCACCTCGGTTTCCCGGAACCGGGAGAGGCTGGCGGATGCCGCCGCCGCCGTGTATGTCATAACCTCGGAAGACCTGCGGCGGGGAGGTTTCACCACCATCGCCGAAGCCCTGCGTCTGGTGCCGGGCATGCAGGTGGCGCATATCAATGCCAATCAGTGGGCGATCAGCAGTCGGGGCGGAAATGCCTGGTTCGCCAATAAACTGCTGGTTCTGATCGATGGCCGCCAGGTGTATACCCCCCTGTTTTCGGGGGTGTTCTGGGATGTCCAGGATACGATGCTGGAGGATATCGATCGTATCGAGGTGATTCGCGGGCCGGGAGCGGCCCTTTGGGGAAGCAACGCCGTCAACGGAGTGATCAATATCGTAACCCGTCGGGCCGAAGAGACCCAGGGCCTGCTCGTCAGTGCTGGCGCAGGGGATCGGGAGAGGGGGTTCGGTGCCATCCGTTTTGGAACCCAGGCGGGAGAGCAGGGCTGGTTCAGG
>JAADEO010000093.1 GCA_013153415.1 Deltaproteobacteria bacterium | reverse complement strand
TCATGAGTCGAAAGATAATCGACCACCACCTGGGCCCGGTGAAAGGGGCCGAAAAAGAAGGTAGAAGTGATTTCGTTGAAAGAACTGGGACGATCGATGCTGCACTTGTTGTTCCAGCCTCCAACCCAGCCTTTTTCCGGGTTGAGAACGTGGGGCAGGGGTTCGAAGGCGGTGGCATCCCATTCAGCGGCTGGCACGTTGGGCAGGAAACCCTGCGGAAAACGGTATTCGCCATAGGGCCGGACCGGTTCGCGGCCGCTCATCCAGTAGCCGATATTGCCGTCGATATCGACATAGCAGAAGTGCTGTGAGACCCCGACCCGGGTCAGGGCTTCGCCGAATTCCGCAGGACTTTGGGCCCGGGCCAGATCGAGATAGGCCTTGACGGTGCCGTGCTCGAGAATGCGGTTGGAGTATTTCCAGGCCACGATCGGATTGCTGGGGCTGGGCTCGTAGTGGGCCGGATCGTAAGGGATGGGGTTGATGATCGGGCCGTGCTTGCTCTTGAAAACCGGGATCGTGACGTCGGCGGCACCCTTGACCTTGATGGTTTCGAAGCGGTCGAAGGTCACATCCTCAGGTTTTTCAAGGTAGAAATCGACGGTGTGGGCATGACCGACCTGCATCGACCAGGCGTGGTGCGGGGTCCGACCGATAACGATCCCGGGGATGCCGGCGATCTGCATGCCGGAGACCTTGAGGCCGCCGGCCTCGATCGAGCCCTCGCCGATGATGGCTGGTACGCTGAAGCCCATCTGCGGCCCGGAGTAGAGCATCGGGTTGCCGGTGGCGGTCTTGCTGCCGCTGATCGCCCAGGCATAGCTGCCCATCTTGACATCGGCCCCGGCCTTTTTGAGACCGTCGAAAAAACCGTTGTAAAGAGCGTTGATGCTGCCGGCGGCCGAGGTCAGATCGAAATCCGGGGTTGCGAACTCGGACATCGTCGATGTTGTTGCTGTTCTGGCCGCTTCCGCTCCCGGAGGATCGATGTAGGTCAGGGCCTGGGGATCGTTGACCCAGCGCAGGTCGTGGAACATGGCCATTGCCGAGGCCGGGAACTTGGCCATCAGCTTCTGCATGAGAACGGCATTGTCGAGCTGGCCGCGGGAGGTGGCCTCGCAGTCGAACTTACGCAGCATCAGAGCTTGCCAGGCCAGGACGTGGTAAGGTTCCCAAGGGGCCGGCATCAGTCTCAGCTTGGCGAATTCGAGCGGCAGCAGGGCCGGGTTGGCGGCGATCTCGCCCAGGCGTTTGTTGAAACCGTTGCAGTAGCCGATGATCACCTCCTGGCTTTCAGCATCGAGGTTGGCGAATGCGGCCTTGAGTTCGGCCACCGAGTAGCCGGTGGTGCGAACCAGGATGTCGGTTTTGAGTTGGTCGGGGCCGAGGATTTCGGCCAGGGTGCCGAGTCCGGCGCGGCGGAAGGTTTCGGCCTGCCAGAGACGGTCGCAGGCGACGGCGTAGCCGACCGCTTCGAAAACCGCTTTCAGAGGGGCGTCATCCGGTCCCTTGACGTACCAGATGCCCTCGGCGTCACGATCGATGGTGATCTCGGTCCGGGCCTGAGCCGGAAGGACACTCAGACTCAGTCCGATAATCAGCAGCATTAAACCTGTCAGAAATCTTTTCATATTCCCACCTCTGTCCCCATGTTGTTGTGCACGGTTTGTGAATTTATTAATTGTAATTCATTAAAACAATATTATGGACTAATACAAACCGGAAGACTTGTCAACCATCCCAGCCCAGGATTTTCATGATCAGCTGCATATCTTCCCAGGTCTCTTTTTTTTTGGCCGGATTGCGCAACAGGTAGGCCGGATGGAAGGTCGGTACCAGCTGGCAGCCTTCAGTCAGGGGGTGGGCCCGGCCCCGCAGACGGCTGATCGGAGTGTTGGTCTCGAGCATGGTCTGGGCTGCGAATTTTCCCAGAGCGCAGATCACCTTGGGCTGGATAGCGGCGATCTGTTCCTTCAGGAAAGGAGAACAGGCCGCGATTTCGTCGGTTTCCGGGTTGCGGTTGCCGGGCGGCCGGCATTTGATGATGTTGGCGATATAGACCTCGTCCCGGGTTTTGCCGATGGCGGCGATGATCTTGGTCAGCAGCTGTCCGGCCCGGCCGACGAAGGGAATCCCCTGGCGGTCCTCGTCGGCGCCCGGGCCCTCGCCGACGAACATCAGCTCGGCCGACGGGCTGCCGGCGCCGAAAACGATCAGGTTGCGGGTTTTGTGAAGTTTGCAGCGGGTGCAGTTACCCAGGGCGGTTCGGATCTCTTGCAGTCGGGTTTCGGGGTCGGGAGCACCGCCGGCACTTTTTTCGGAGGGTTCCATTTTTCTGATAACTCCGGGATTTTTCAGTTTTTGTTGGAGTCGGAGGTGTTCCCTGAGGCCGTAAAGCTCGTTTTCAACCCGCATCAGATGTTCAACCCCCGCCGTCGGCGTTGCTCTTTCAGGGCGATAATATGATCGAGGATGACGCCGGCGGCCTTTTCCTTGCTCATCAGAGGGAAATCGGTAGCCTGGCCGTCGCGGTCGATGATCTTGATGATGTTGGTGTCGACGCTGAAACCGGCCCCGGGGGCGGTGACGTCGTTGGCGACGATCATGTCGAGGTTCTTGCGCCGGATCTTGTCCTTGGCGTGTTCAAGCAGTTTCGAGGTTTCGGCCGCGAAACCGACGAGAAAAGGCTTGTCGGGTCGTTTCCCGATGCCGGCCAGGATATCGGGATTGGGCTCGAGTTCGAGGCAGTAATCACCGGCCTCGCGTTTTATCTTTTCGGCCGCTTGGTTGGCGGGTCGGAAATCGGCGACCGCAGCGGCCATGATCACGGTGGTGACGCCGTCGAGATGCTCGTCGATCGCGGCCGCCATTTCGACCGCGGTCTTGACCTTGACCACCTTGATCCCCCAGGCTTCGAGCTCGGCCGTGGGGCCCGCGACCAGGATCACCTCGGCCCCGCGCCGCCGGGCGACAGCCGCCAGGTTGTAACCCATCTTGCCCGAGGAGCGGTTGGTCAGGCAACGGGCCGGGTCGATCGCCTCCTCGGTGGGACCGGCGCTGATCAGGATCTTCTCTCCCTTGAGGTCATCGGGGCTCAGCAGGGCTTTGACCTCGTCCATGATGGCGTCGATGTCGGCCAGCTTGCCGCGGCCCTCGACCCCGCAGGCGAGTTCTCCCTCGGCCGGGTCCATGAAATTGTAGCCCATCGCTTTTAGGCTGGCGATATTGCGCTGGACTACCGGGCTGGCCCACATGTTGGTATTCATGGCCGGGGCGAAAAGCACCGGCACCGTGGTCGCCATGACCATGGTCGAGAGGAAGTCGTCGGCGATGCCGTTGGCGATCTTGCCGATGATGTTGGCGGTGGCCGGGGCGATGACCAGAAGATCGGCGCGGCTGGCCAGGGCGACGTGGCCGATTTCGGAAGAGGCGAAGAGAGTGAAGATCTCGGTCGTCACCGGGTTGCCGGAAAGGGTCTGGAAGGTCAGCGGCCCGACGAACTCGGTGGCGCTCTTGGTCATGATGACGTTGACGTTGGCGCCGTGCTTGGTCAGCTCACGAAGCAGCAGTACCGACTTGTAGGCGGCGATGCCGCCGGTAACGCCAAGCAGGATCTCTTTTCCTTCAAGCATGGATGGATGTCCTCATAGCTGCGGGCCGGGTTGACGGCCGCCGGGTTTTGGATTAAGGCAGTTAGACTTTTCGGGAATGCCCTGATCGCAGCGAGGAAATGCCCTCGGGGTGCGAAGCAGGCGGACTTTTTACGAAGCCATCAACTATAACGCAATTATATTCCGCTTACAAGGATATTTATGGACCTGACGACGCTGACGCACGGGTTTGCGGGCTGGTCGTGGCTGGTGCCGCCCCTGGCCGGAGCGGTGATTGGTTGGTTTACCAACTATCTCGCTATCCGCATGCTCTTTAGGCCCTTGGAGAAGGTCTATGTTTTCGGCCTGCCTCTGCCCCTGACTCCGGGAATCATTCCGGCCCGGCGCCGGGATCTGGCGAAAAGAATTGCCGAGATGGTGGGTGAGCACCTGCTCACCGAGGAGGTTATCGCTGAGCGTTTGCGGAGCCAGGCCGTTGACGACGCCCTCTACCGGTGGGTTGCGGCCCGGGTCGGGAACCTGTTGGAATATGATTGCGGCCCTTTCACGACCCTGATTCCGGAAACCCTGCGTCCTTTATGGAAACAGTGGTGGGGGCAGGGTTGGCGGCCGGTTTACGGGCTGGTCGACCGGCTTCTCGAAGCCCCGGAACTGGAGCTTCTGCTTAAGGCCGGACTTGCAGAGCTGGGCCAGGAATTGGGGCGGAGATCTTTGCTGGAATTGCTCGACCGCCGGCAACAGGCGCGGTTGCGGCACGGCCTGCGAAAATTGTTGCAGCAGGGACTGCGAGAGCCGGACTTTCGCCGCCGCCTGGTTCTTGAACTGGATCGCCTGGCCCAGCGCCTGGCCACTTCGGAAACTCCCCTGGGTGAGCTCCTGCCGGCTGATCTCCAGACGGCGCTCCTGGGGGAGCTGCATCGTGAGCTACCCGATCTCCTGGTCACTTTCAGCCGTCTGTTGCACGACCCCGCTTTCCGGGCCGGTCTCAAACGAAAAATTCTTGCGATCATCAATGCCTATATCGGTAACATGGGATTCTGGCAGCGCCTGGTTACCAGCTTGGCGCTTTCCGATGAGGAGATCGCAAAAAAGGTCGACCGTCTGGTCGACGAGGTGGCCGATGATTTCGCCCGTTCCCTGCGGCAGCCCGAATGGCAGGAGAAGGTTTTCAACCTTCTGGCCGGACGCTTCGCGGACCTGATGGCGCTGTCTCCGGCCCGGATCGCCGGGCGACTCTCTTTTGCCCGGGTCAGTCGCGGCTGGATCTTTATCCGTCGCCGGTTGCTGAGGGCTTTGGAACAACCGCGCCTGACCCGTCGTCTGGCGGATCTGGCTGAGGCCCTGTTCGTCTCCCTGGGTCGGCGGCCGTTGGGCGAATTGCTGGGGGATTTGGGGGTGGTTTCCGGTTCGGGAGATGATCTGGCGGAAAAACTGGCCGGGGTCGTAGCCGCGAGGCTGCGGTCGGGTCGGGTCAAACGCAGACTTTCGCTGGTGCTCGCCGCCCGGGTTACCTTCTGGCTTGAAAACCAGCCCCTGGGCCGACTTTCACGCTGGTTGCCGGCCGCATTCGTCGATCCTCTGGTGGTCTACGGTCACTCGCGGCTGAAAGGCTGGCTGGCTGACGAACTGCCCGGCCTGAGTGCCGATTTTGCGGTCCGGAAGGTGGTCGAGGAGCGTATCGACGAACTGCCGATTCTCAAGGTCGAGGAACTGCTGCTCGGTATCATGCGCGAGCACTTTTTCTATATCAATCTTTTCGGCGCCCTGGTCGGCGCTCTGATCGGCTTGATCCAGGTGCTGCTGATGCGCTTTGTCTAGGGTTGGTGAAAGCGTTTTTCGCAGCCACGAAAGATCACGAAAAAAATCATGCAAAATGGAGTTGTCTGTACTCCGGGGGTTTTTTAGTGCCTTACAGGTCATTTTCTGCGCCAAAAACAAGAAAAAAGATTGGCAGAAGATGTTCTGATA
>JAADEO010000120.1 GCA_013153415.1 Deltaproteobacteria bacterium | reverse complement strand
CAGCCCGGTGAATATATAGTCGCCATTGGCGTCGGTAACGCTGACCGGTTCATCCGGATCGACTGTACCATTACGGTTGAGATCAAGAAATATTTTCCAGTGAGAGAGCCCGGGTTCACCCGGATCCTTAATCCCGTTGAGATTGTAGTCGTTCCATTTACAGCCGGAAATCCCCGAGACCACCAGATAGCAGGCCGCACAGGAGACATGGGCGGCGTCATAGGCGATACGCATGTAACCGTTTTCACCCCAGCCTCGTCCCCAGCTGTTACGCAGAATCCAGTAGCCGTCGCCGCCATTGTCATCCCAGCCGACCAAAGCTATGCAATGATTGGTCGGAGCGTTATAGCAGGGGTTGGCGGAGCAATCATTGTTGTCGTCCCGGTAAATCCCGGAGTCATAAGCGTAGAACTGACTGCCAACCCAGACCGCCGCCACTACCACGCCGTAGTGCATGATCGCGTTCTTGATCGCGCTGATATCGCCGCAGGGAATCCGGTACCAGGCTGAGCATCTGAATCTGGGGAAGGTCCCGGAACCGACAGGACAGTCGCGGTCGATTCCGTCATAAGGATAAAACTCTTCCCGGCAGGTTCCCAGATCGGTAAGTGCATCCAGCTCCTCATAGTCATAAGACGACCCTTCACAGCCGGAAAAACCGTCGTAATAACGATCCAGGCAGAAAGCCAGGCAGGCCTCGGAAAGATCGAGACAACGATCGTCGAAGCGGTTTGCGGCGAAATTGAGGGCGCCCTCCAGGGCGGCACAGGCGGCGAAGGCGTAACAGGCACCGCAACTTCCCTGATTGCGTACCGGGCCGATATAGGAATGCCCATCGACCCGGCGCCAATCGAAAGAGGATGGTAGTGGAGTTGAAGAGTTTTCCGGCAGAGGGCCCTCAGCAAAAGCTCGGGCCCTGCGGGCCGGATAAGCGGAAGGGTGGCGACTCAGAAGCTTCTGCCGCTCGGCGGCGGGAAGTCTCGTTATCCAGTTGGGAGCGACCTTGAAGCCCAGTCCCTGGGACTCGATCTCATTCTGCATCACCGAGATATCCAGCGCCGACAGGGAATCGACCACAACGGTTTCAGCCGGCAGGGACGTAACCCGCAGGAAGCAGAGAGAGAAAACCGCGACCAGAAGGCAGAGAAGGGAGCGAAAGGCATGACTCCCGGGAGAAAAGGGCTGCGGCATCGGGACGAAAGATGGTCAGGGGTTAAGCGACTCCGGAGAAACCGGCGAATTCATCGGCTTTAGGATCCATTTTCAGGCCATATTTATCCTCCCCGGAAAATTTGAACACTATATGGGAGGGATCAATGGTACCGTCGGCCGTGGCATTCTGGGTAATTTCGAAGTAGACCACGGCCCTAAGGTTCTTGGCGTCATAATAAACATATTCCGGGATGGAAGGCAACTTGATTTCGGTATCCGGCAGCGGCTGGCCGAAATTGTAGAAACCGCCCGGCTCGCTGGAGGTCGAACGGCTGATCTTCCAGTTGAAACGGTTCTCGACCGATTCCCGATCCATCTCCTTGTCGAACTGGAAAACCATTTTCAGGGTTTTCGAAGCGTTGGCATTGGTGAGGTAGGGATCAAAAGATGCAACCGGGGTCTTAGGAGGTTGCAGATAGGGGAAATTGCCATCCGACAGGGCGGTGGCGAATTTCGGGGTGTCAACCTTGTAGAGATAGCGGCTGAGGAGATCGGCCAGGTCGGGACTGGGGTCTTCCAGCAGGTTGAAAACCTCCTCGGCTTTCTCGATATCGCCCATATCGGCGTAGGCATATCCCATTTCCAGCCAGCCGTCGTAGAATTCTGGATCGATGTCGACCGCTTCCTGGAACTCTGCGATCGCCTCCTCGTAACGGCCTTCGGCACTGTAGGTCAACCCCACGCCATAATAACCGTTCACCGACCGCGGCGCCTGTCTTTTGATCATGTTGAACTGTTTCTCGGCGTCACGATAGCGGCCGGTCTTGATATGGGCTTGCCCCAGAGAGAAACGGTTGGTGGCGTCGGGATTGACTTTCACCGCCTCGGCGTACTGCTCCTCGGCATCGCTGTAACGTTCCAGGGAGTAGTAGAGATTGCCCAACTTGATATACGAATCATCACGGGAGCGATCCAGCTCAATCGCCTGCTCGTAAGCCTTGATGGCCCCTTCGCTATCATCCATTTTCAGGTAAGCGCTGGCCATGTAATGTGCCGTATCAACAGCCTGGGGCAGATAGGAGGCCAAACCGATCGAGGCCCGGAAATGCTGGATCGCGGTCTTGTAATCCTCTTTCTGATAGGCGGTTATGCCGGCACTCAGCATACTGCCGGCCAGACTCTCCATATTGGTCTGGGTCTGCTGCATATTCTCAAATAGAGAATCGGCAGTTATCGGAGCAAAAAAATCATTTTCCATGTTCAAATTCGACCGGTGGCAATGGAGTTATCGACACATTCGTATTTTTTGATGCAGTAATACTACTCTATATAATCGACTAGGAAAAGAAAAACTTTACTTCTTACATATTCAGGTCTGGCTCCGGGACTTCTCATCCCGCTGCCGGCGGTTGGCCTGGTAGACCATGGCCAGGATCTCGGCCACGGCATGAAAGACATTTTCCGGAATCTCCTGATTGAGCTCGAGCTTCATCAGAACCTGCAACAGTTCCGGATCGCGCTGCAGGGGAATATCATGTTTTTCGGCCAGGGCGATGATCTTTTCGGCCACGGCCCCGGAACCTTTGGCGACCACGACCGGAGCCTCGTGGCGGGCCTGATCGTAGCTCAGGGCTGCGGCCTGGAGACGGCTCCGCATCCGGGAATCGGAAGTCGGAGACGCATCTGACTTCCTTTCGTTCAAAACCTGACCCTGGTCCGATAGGTCAACATCTGCTCGCCTTTAGCCGGGATATTGACTCTCCAGACCGCGCTGTTGCTGCTCTCTTTTTTGTGGGGCAGGGATTCGCTGATGATCTTCCAGTCGCCCGGCACCGGTTCCACAACCTTGATTTCAACCGACTGGTCCTTGGCATTTTTCAGTTTCAGTTCGAAAGCGGCCTCGTAGGTATAGTTGTAACGGCCGTCGCCTCTGATTTTCTTGAAATCGGTCTGCTTGCGGGTCGCGGTCAGATCGAAGGCGTCTCCGAGATGCAGGCGGATCTTTTCATTTTCCGGGGTGTGATCGATGCGGTCCTCGCCGATAAACTGCAGGTTCTTTCCGGAATCCTCTTTGTAGACCCGCACCACCCCGGCGGGAATCGGCATCCCCAAATGGTCCTCGCGGCGGTTTTCAATTTCCACAAAAACCCCGATCTTCTCTTTCATGCCGGAAGCTTTCCGGTAAGGCTGGTTATAGTAATAGGAACCCCCTCTGAGAACGAACTCTTTACGGCAGGGAACCGCGGCGGCCTGGAGCAGGGCTACCTGTTTGGTCTGACGGTCGGCAATGGTAGTCGGTCGTCCCAGGGTATATAAATGATATTCGAACATCTCTTCCTGAGCCATGTTCGGGGTCGGCGTCGCCATCGCTTTGCTGACCTGGAAACGCATATTCCTGTCGTTCAGTTCCATTTCCGGAGGAACCTGATTGACATCACCGGCGACCAGCTGCAACCGGGCCTGGCGGTAGGTCGCACCGCTGGTATTGGTCAGGGTCACCCAACCGCTGAGATTGAGTTTCGTATCCTGAGCATTGAGCTCGGCCACATAATCGGCTTTCCAGCCCAAACCGCTGGTAAGATAACTCAGTTCAAGACTCTTCTTGCCGGCCTGGGGATTGCTGACCAGCATCGTCAGAGTCGGCCGGTCACGAAGATTTTCCGGAATCCCGGAGAATGAGAGCCGGCCGGGAACCCCGGTTTCGATATGTTTATCATTGAACTGCAGCACCACCCCCTGGTTGGCACTCAGCACCCGGGCCGAACGGCGGGTCTCCTGGCCGCTGGTGGGATGGCGGGTAATGACCTCGACCTTACGACCGACATACTTTTTCAGGAGTGATTCCGGTGTCAACAGGTCGAACTCGAAATTCTGCTCGATGACCGACACCCCGGAACCACTTAAAATCGAGGTCTCCGGTTTGATCCGGGCGGAGATCTCCCGAAAGGCGAGGTTTATCTCGCCCTGCGGCAGATCCAGTTCGCGCCGATCCTTGACCAGGGCCAGATTGCGATTGTAGATAGTTACCGAGACCCCGGTCTGATCCCTGGTGGTGGTTACCAGTTCGGTCTTTCCGGCCGCCACCGGAGCAACAGGCGAACAGAAGCAGAATACCACTACCAATAATATTGCAAACAGAAACTTTTTACGCATGACTCTTCCTTTCAGATCAATTCCGGTAAGTACAGAACTGCTATGATATTTCAGCTCAACCTACACTTGTGGCAAAGCATAGCAGATTACCATAAAAAAATAAAGTGGGCAGGGTTCCGGAATCAGCAACCACTGAGAATATTGCTGATTCCATGACAGCGACAGGCGGTGCTGAAAATCAGTGGACCGGGGTATCTCTCCTGGATACAGGCGACCAGCCGGACCAGACGCCGGCAGGGAAAACCGCCCACTCCCGGAGCCAGCTGAGTGCTGGGCAGAATCAGGGAAGGAAGAGCGCGGCCCTCCAGCTCGTAGTGGAGAGTCGCCAATTGTTTCAGGAGCGATGGCGACCGGGGTTTGCCGGTATGAAAGCAGTATTTTCTAGGCTGAGGGCAGTCTTCGGGGCAGATGAAGTCGGCTATACTGCTGCAGAACTCGTGGCGATCGGAAGCAAAAAGGTTGGGCAACCTCGGTGGAAAGGGCCAAGGCAAAGTGGATCGTCCGGTCACCCGGCAGAGGGCGGCGAAAGCCAGATGCAGGGGGGCGGAGGGAATTATCCAGTCATCCTCGCTATTCTCATCCGCTCCCAGCAGGGCGGCCAGGTAGACGGTCGCATCCTCCCGCACGGTCTGGAAAAGGATTCCCTTTTCTTTCGCCAGCCCCGCAGCACTCTCCAGTTCATGCTCGTCTGCATCGACCAGCACCAGGTCCGTTTTCGGCTGCCGGCCACCGTAAACAGTAAGGGCCCGGCGACCGAAATGACCACAGCCGAGAATGTGAACGCGTTTCATCAGCGATCTCTCGTCACGATATAATCGGCCAGGGCCTTGAGGGGTTCGCCCCGTTCTCCGAGAGGTTCGAGGGTTTGCCGAGCCACGCGGTGGAGTTCAGCCAGGTGTTTCCGGGATTGGTCGATACCGTAAAGGGAAACGAAGGTCAACTTCCCCGCCTCCCGGTCGGAACCGACATCCTTGCCCAGTTTGTTCTGGTCCCCGGTTTCATCGAGAATGTCGTCGGCGACCTGGAAAGCCAGGCCGATCGCGTCCCCGAAACGCTTTAGACGATGCCTGAGCTCCTCCCCGCCTCCGCCCAGTTCGATCCCGGCCAGAAGAGCCCCGGTGATCATGGCCCCGGTTTTGCGCCGGTGCAGGGTTTCCAGCAGGGCGGCATCGACCTTATCATCATTTCCCTGGTACAGGATATCGATGGCCTGGCCGCCGACCATGCCCCGGGAACCAGCCGCCCGGGTCAGACCGGAAACCAGTCTGATGATGGTTCCGGCATCGCTGTCGACCTCTTCAGCCAGCAGACGAAAAGCCTCGGTCAGGAGGCCGTCGCCGGCGAGAATGGCCATTGCCTCGCCGTAGACCCGATGATTGGTCGGCCGGC
>JAADEO010000175.1 GCA_013153415.1 Deltaproteobacteria bacterium | reverse complement strand
CAAACCGGTGACATCACGCAGAATACAGATAAAACAGCTCTTGTCTTCGATTTCAACCCGGCTGATTTTGCAATGGACCAGGATATCACTGCCGTCACGTCGCTGGCCGGCAACCTCGATCCCCAGCGAAAAAACCGATTTTTCGGGTTCGCGGCACAGTTTTTCGAACTCTTCATTCAATTCCTGCCGTTGCCGGGCCGCCGCCAGCATCAGGATGCTGCGGCCCCGCAGTGCGGCTTGATCGTAGCCGAACATCCGGGCGGCGGCCGGGTTGGCGGTTTTGATGCAGCCGCGACAATCGAAAGTCAGAATCCCATCCGGAGCGGCCTCGAGGACCGCGCTCAGGTTGGCCTGACTGACCCGCAGACTGGCTTCGATCCCTTTGCGCTTTTCGATATCATCATGAAGTCTTGAGATCAGGCGGTTGAACTCCTCCTGCAAACGACCGATTTCATCATCCTGGTAACATATTTCGAGCGGTTTCAGCTCCCCCTTCTCCCCGATTTCAGCCACCCCCCGGGACAGCTGGGCCAGGGGCCTGGCCACCATCCGATGAAGCAGGAAGATCAGCAGGCAGACCACTGTCAGGCCGGCAGCCAGAGTGGTAAAAAAATCGATCATCAGCCCGGTCCGGCCCTCTTTGTAGACCGAGCGCCAAATCCGGGCCCGGAGCAACAAGGCAGGCTGATTGAAAATATCACGGAGATAGGTGTAACCGTAGAACCAGTCGCTGTCGGCATGGAAACAGGTCGGCTGGCGGGGAGTGAGATGTTCCCTGACCCGGCAGACATCCTCGGGCAGGCTACCGTGATCAACCGGCCAGATTTCGACATCGACCTGGATACGAGAACGCAGCATTTCAATACATTTCTCGCAAAGCAGCCGCCCCATCACCAGGGTGCCACGCACCTCCCCCTCCCCCGAACTGGGGATGATCGGCCGGGCCGCCAGCATCATCGGCCCAAGTGAAGTACGCAACAGGCCAGACAGATGGCGATCGGCATGACGATGCTGGAGCAGGGGATGGTCCGGTGGCCAGTTCGGGGTGGCGAACTCCTTGATCGTAATAAACTCTTTGAGGTCGTTGTTATAGCAGCGTCCCCAGACCACGACACCCCGGTTGTCAATAAAATAGATCAGGTTCAGACGATTGTGGATAAAAGTGTTCTCGCCCAGATTATTCCTGATATATTCCGGATTGCGGTCTTTGAGAAAACGGTATGTATCATTCCGGCCGGCCCAGTCGTAGCAGTGAATACTCAAATGTTCGAGATCGCTGTTGACCGCCCGGACCGCCCGCTGGAGGTCTTTGCGCACCGAAGTGAGTTCAAGCTTTTCCAGGGCGGGAAGGATCAGGAAGCTATCCATCAACAGGTGGAAGCCCAGGAAAAAAGTAACTACCGCCAGGACGGCAAAAACGATTTTTTTTCTGACCGTCATCTTATTTTTCAGACTCATGGTAAGCGGGAAGGGTCAATTTGAATACCGAGCCTTCTCCAGGTGAGCTGTCGACAGTTATGGTTCCGTCATGCTGTTCCATGATACGATGGGAAGTAGCCAGCCCGAGACCGGTTCCTCGATATTTGGTGGTGAAAAACGGATTGAAAACCGCATCCAGGCTGTTTTTATCGATTCCGACACCGTTATCACGGATCTCGATCTCAACCATCTCATAAGCGCTGCCGTCCGCCTCCGGCTCATCGGGTAAAAGCGGTTTCTGGCGACGGACGGCAACCCTGAGCAGACGCTGCCTTTCGACCTCGCTCAGAGCCTCGCAGGCATTCATCAGAATATTGAGAAAGGCTTGCTGAAGCAGTTGCTTGTCACCCCGGACCCAGGGATTATCTTCGCCATAATCGAGTTCAAGCTCAATACTTTTTTCCTGGAGATAGCGATCAACCAGAAAAATGGTCGCATCCAGAACCTCGCAGACCTGCAACGGAGCCATGGTCACCGGCCCCGGCTTGGCGAAATGGAGGAGGCCGTTGATGATCGAATCGATCTTTTCCACTTGCGAGAGGATTTCGGGCACCATCCCGGCACCAGCGCTCCCTTGTTCACCGAGTTGCAGATTCTGCAACACCCCGGCGATACAGGCCAGCGGATTTTTGATCTCATGAGCCATGCCGGAGGCCAGTTCCCCCAGCGAGGCGAGACGATCCATCCGGGCCATAGCTTTTTCCATTCTTTTTTTCTGGGTGACATCGCGGAAGGTACAGGTCATGCCGCAGACCCGGTTCTCGATATCGGTAATTACCGAGAAACACGCTTCCACCGGAAAAACATTGCCTGATTTGGTGATGAAACTGAAAGAACCCATCTCCCCGGTTTTGGGATCGACACAGAGTCCGCCCTGGTGCAGGATATTGAGCACCGTCTCTTCTCGAGCCTGAATCAACCGGTGCAGTTTCATGCCATACAGTTCCTGGGGATCATAACCAAGAAGCCGCTCGACCACCAGATTGAAAAAAACGATTTTCAGGTCGTTATCGACCGTCAGCAGACCATTCCTGAAATTCCTGACGATACTGACGAAGTACTCTTTTTCCTGGCGCAGTTCGGCATTCTCCCGCCGCAAACGGTCAAGTTCCTGCTCCCGGGCCGCCGGGCCGACCTCATCCAGGCTGAATTGTGACATGGGCTCTCTCCTCCAACACCCTGCCGGGCCCAACGACATGGATCTGTCGCTCCTGCGCCGGCAGCCGGAACTATACTGTGTTATCCTGTTACAACAAAAGGCCGGGGTTGAAAACATAATTCTTAATTATTATCAGCAATTGCCAGTAAACGATCAGATAATGATGACTTCAAGCCCCAAAAACGCGGACAACTTTTACGGGCCGACATCAATTTTCCACATCACCAAGATAATGTAAAAGTATCGACAAGGTTTCAATTACCGCTCGAATAACGCAAGCTTCATACCGCAGAGAGGTCTTCCCCAACAACCCCGTAAACCGGGAAACGCACAGGCTGGAGATCGAGGGAAAGCCGACTGGACTCGAGTCAAAAAGCGTGATATAACCCAACAAACCAGTCAAATACCCCAGCACCCGCCGCCTTCTGTCGTAATTTCGGGAGTTACCAAGGAATAAAGCAGTTGCATGATTATTGCTTGACAGGTTTTCCAATCAATCCCGAAGGGGCACGACAAAAGCATGGATTTTCATGAAAAAAATACTTATTGTTGATGATGAACCCTTGATCCGCTGGTCTCTCTCCCAACCGCTCATCAAAAGCGGCTACATGGTGGATACCGCCGAATCGGGAGCTGAGGCCCGGAGCAAAATCATTTCCTTCCAGCCCCAGATGGTACTGCTCGACATCCGTCTGCCGGATGCCAACGGCCTTGAACTGCTCGAACATTTCAAGGCGGAATATCCGGATATCATGATTATCATGATCACCGCCTATGCCGATGTCGGCTCCGCCGTCGAGGCTTTCAAACTGGGAGCCGAAGATTATATCGGCAAGCCTTTCAACCTGGAATCAGTCAAGCAAGTCATCAAACTGGCTTTCGACAAACGCAAGCTCAAAAAACAGGCCGAGACTCCGGACAGTCCCATTGACCAGCAGATCGACGAAGACCGCCTGATCGGCAACAGTCCGGAGATGATTGATGTCTTCAAGATCATCAAAAGGTGTGCCGAAACCAACGATAAAACCGTCCTCATCCTGGGAGAAAGCGGTACCGGCAAGGAACTGGTCGCCAAAGCCGTACATCTCTACAGCCGCCGCTCCCAGGCCCCATTTTTTGAAATCAACTGCGCCGCCATTCCGGAGAACCTGCTTGAAAACGAACTCTTCGGTCATGAAAAAGGCGCCTACACCGATGCTGGCCGGCGCCATAAAGGGATTTTCGAACTGGCCGACAGCGGCACCGTGTTTCTTGATGAGATCGGGGATATGCCCTTGGCGATGCAGGGCAAGATTCTCAAGGCCATCGAGAACAAGCGCTACCGGCGCTTAGGAGGGGACCGGGACATAGATGTCAATGTCCGGGTCATAGCAGCCACCAACCGCAACCTTGAACAGAT
Source organism: Deltaproteobacteria bacterium (assembly GCA_013153415.1). Lineage (GTDB taxonomy): Bacteria > Desulfobacterota > Anaeroferrophillalia > Anaeroferrophillales > Tharpellaceae > JAADEO01. The sequence goes on along the minus strand of JAADEO010000175.1, from coordinate 1,661 downwards.
GGTCAGGGAGGGGAAATTCCGGGCCGACCTCTATTACCGGCTCAACGTCATGACCATCAACATTCCTCCTTTGCGGGAACGCAAGGCCGACATTCCTCACCTGGCCCGCTATTTCCTGGACATCTTCAACCAGGAACATAACCGCAATATCGAAGATATCAGCCCGGAAGCTCTGGAACGACTGATGGCCTACGACTGGCCCGGCAATGTCCGCGAGCTGCGCAATTCGATCGAAAGGGCCATGATTCTCGAAGACAGCAACCGTCTGTCGGCCGACAACCTCAATCTCGAAGCCCACCAGCACCAGGAGCAACCATCGACAGCTCCAGCAACTTGGCCCCAACCCGAAACCGGCGCCACCGGACCGACCAGCGACAAATTCCCCATCACATCAACCAGCACCAGCACCGGCGATATCCAGATCACCCTGCCCGCCAAAGGCATCTCTTTGGAGGAGCTGGAAAAGAATATCATCCAACTGGCCCTGGAAAAACATGGCGGCAACCAGACCAAAGCAGCCCGTTTCCTGCAGTTGAGCCGGGATACCCTACGTTACCGGATGAAAAAATTCGGCCTCCAGTAATGACGCCAAGCTGCCGTCCCTAACATCTTCGCGCTTCCCAACCAGTCCGATTCATGACCTGATCTTGACACGACTCAGCTCATCACGCAGCTTTCTCGAAGCGGCCACCGCTGCAGCCTGGTCATGGCGCTCGAGAGCCGCTTCGAGTTCCGCGCTTTCATCCCGTAGAACCGCGAACCGACCGTTCAACTCGGCGATCACTTCATTAACATGGGCGGCGAAGCTCTGCAGGGTATCATCCTTCCGCAAGCGAATCACCACCGTCATATCTCCATCTCCGACCTCGCCCAGCTCCCGACTGATACGATAGAGCGGACCGGCAATCTTCTGGGGCAGGAAAATCGCCAGGAAGGTACCCGCCACGAGACTGACACAGGAACCACAGAGTATCACCGGCAAAAGCAGGTCACTGACCCGACGAATTTTAATGTGTGCCGAGTAGAAACTGTTGACGGTTTCGTGGTGGGCGTAGAAAAAAAGAATCACCGCGGCTAGAACCGAACTGAGAATAATCACGCCGAAAATCCGCACCAGCAACCATTTCTGAAAATCTTTTTCGATTGCCAGATTCAACAGCCGGCGATGATGCTTGCCATCCTTCATCATTATAGCTCCCCAAAACCTTACCTGATCAGAAAAAATATGTTCAACACCGTTATTCATTCCGTCGGCACCAGTATTGAAATGTTTAAGTCAATAGGTACTATGACAGGCACCACAGAATTTTTTCCCCTGGGGCCTGATTAAACGAAACATATTGTTCCCGGCATGACGGACATGGCAGGTCATACAGCCGATAGTGCCATCCGGCAGCAAAGGATACTCCTCGGGTACATGCATGCCGGGCGCTGGAGGTATCTCGATCGGGTGCGACATCTCTTTGCGAATTCCGCTGTGGCAGTTGAAACAGTTGTCTATTGCCGTATTACGGACGCTGACCAGAAAATCATGCCGGGGGAATTTTCCCTCCGGCGAAGTCTCAGGTTTCATCCGGCCGGTATCGGTCGCCGCCGGCGCTGCTATCTCCGCTTCTGACTTGCCGGCATTCTCGCCGTTTTTGGGCATCATAACCGGGCGG
>JAADEO010000243.1 GCA_013153415.1 Deltaproteobacteria bacterium | reverse complement strand
GGAAGAAAAAGTCCTGCTCATCGGCGAGGACGGCAAACAGATCGGCGACAGTCCGGCCCCGGCCCCCGAAAGCGAAACCGAAAGTAAAACTGAGACTGAAACTCCGGCACCGGCCCCTGAAGCCCCGGCTCCGCCGCCGGAACCAGAGACCCCGGCTCCAGCTCCGAAACCCGAGCCCGCGCCGCCGAAACTGGCCCCGGCTCCGAAACCGAAAACCGCTGCGAAGCCGGCCGCCGCAACCAAAGAACCCGCCAAGAAGAAAGAGAGCGGCGGAGAAAAAAGCAAGAGTAACGCTCCCGCCGCCACTTTGAGGGTCAGTGTCACCCTGCTTGAAGACCTGATGACCCTGGCCGGCGAAATGGTCCTGTCACGCAACCAGCTCATGCAGGCCATCAGCCAGCAGGACATCCACAGTATCAAGCTTTCCGGACAGCGCATCGATCTCGTGACCTCCGAGTTGCAGGAAGCCATCATGATGACCCGGATGCAGCCGATCGGCAGCGTCTTCAACAAGTTTCCCCGGGTGGTCCGGGACATGTCCCAAAAGCTTAATAAAGAGATCAACCTGGTCATCACCGGCAAGGATGTCGAACTCGACAAAACCATCGTCGAGGGTCTCAACGACCCGCTCACCCACCTGATCCGCAACTCGGCCGACCACGGCATCGAGCCGCCGGAAATCCGCGAAGCCGCCGGCAAGCCCCGGGCCGGACTGATCGAACTCAAAGCTTACCACGAAGCCGGTCAGGTCAACATCGAGATAACCGATGACGGCAAGGGCCTCGATGCCGAAAAAATCGCCGACAAGGCCCTGGAGAAGGGCATGATCACGGCCGACCAGCACAAAGCGATGTCGACCAAGGAGAAAATGGCCCTGATCATGCTGCCGAGTCTCTCGACCGCAGAAAAGGTAACCGATGTCTCCGGCCGCGGCGTCGGCATGGACGTGGTCAAATCCAACATCGACCAGCTCGGCGGCCAGATCGAAATCGATTCCGAACCCGGCAAAGGCACCACCATCAAGATCAAGCTGCCCTTGACTTTGGCCATCATCCCCAGCCTCCTGGTGACCGTGGGCCAGGAGCGTTTCGCCATTCCTCAGGTCAACATCAGCGAACTGGTCCGGATCGCCGCCGCCCAGGTCAAGGACCGCATCGAAAGGGTCGGCGATTCCGAAGTCATGCCCCTGCGCGGCGAGCTGATTCCGCTGATCCGCATGTCTGCGGTTCTCGGCATCAAGACCACCGTCATCCTTCCGGAAAGCGGTGAAGAGATCGAAGACCGGCGTCAGATGATCGCCGACCGGCGTTCACCGGCGATTCCACTCGACGAGACCGGCGCCGAAAACACCCCGACCGAAGCGGCGGACAGCGAAACCCGGGAAGACGGTCTCAAGCCCCGTTCCGGTGCCGACCGCCGCTACAAATCGAGCAGCGATCTCAACATCGTCGTGGTTTCAGCCGGTTCCTTCAAATACGGGCTGGTGGTCGACGATCTCCACGATTCGATCGAAATCGTCGTCAAGCCCCTGGGCCGCCATCTCAAACATCTCAAGAGTTACGCCGGCGCCACCATCATGGGCGACGGCCGGGTCGCTCTGATCCTCGATGTCTCCGGTATCGCCCAGCTTGCCAACTTGACCTCGATGGCCGGATCCCGGCGGGCCCAGAAACTGGCTGAAAACAAGGATGAGATCCAGCAGGCCAAGGATATGCAGGCCCTGCTGCTGTTCCGTAACGGTCCCGACGAACCCTGCGCCGTACCCCTGGACATCGTCGAACGGGTCGAACAGATCCGACACGAAGATATCGAGGTCAAAGGAGACCAGAAGATCATGAAATACCGGGGTGGGATTCTGCCCCTGTTCGCTCTCTCCGACGTCACCGACATCACCGAACTGACCGAGGACCAGGAACTGGTGGTGATCGTCTTTACCGTGGCCGAGCGGGAAATCGGTCTGCTCGCTTCCCAGCCGGTCGACACAATCGAGATCAAGACTATCATCGACCACGAGACCCTGCGCCGAACCGGGATCATGGGCTCGGCCATCATCAAGGAACAGACCACCCTGCTGATCGACATCTACGAGATCGTCGAGACCCTGAAGCCGGAATGGTTCAAACGCCTGCAGAAGAAGAAAGACCGCCAGGTCATGCACCCTCAGGGTGGTGCCGGAGGCGATAGCGACGAGTTTGAAATCAAAAAGATCCTGCTGGTCGAAGACTCCGACTTTTTCCGTTCCCAGTTGAAGAAGTACATCGATGACGACGAGCGCATCTGCATCCCGGCCGAAGACGGGTTGGTAGCCTGGAACTGGCTCCAGGAGCACCCGGATGAACTATCCCTGATCATTACCGACATCGAAATGCCCAACATGGACGGTTTCGAACTCTGTCGCCGGATCAGGGCCGACAATCGTTTCGACCACTTGAAGATTATCGCCGTCACTTCATTGGCCGCGGAGGAGCATATCGCCACCGGCAAAGAGATCGGCATCGATGACTACCAGATCAAACTGGACAAGGAGAAACTTCTGGCCAGCATCGAACAAAACATCAACTAAGTCCGGAGAAAATTGATCATGGCGGAAAACACCCTGCAACTGTGTACCTTTCAACTGGCCAACGCTCTTTTCGGGCTCGACACCATGTTGGTCCAGGAGATCATCAAGGTTCCCGATATCACCAAGGTCTACCAGGCTCCGGCCGAGATCCTGGGTATCATCAACCTGCGTGGTAAAATCGTCACCATCATCGATCTGGCGATCAAACTCGATCTCGAAACTGAGATGGAGACCGAAAACCGCAGGATCATCATTGTCGAGTCCCACAATGAACCCTTCGGTTTGATGGTCGACCAGATCAATGATGTCATTCATATCAACCAAGATGAAATCGATACCGCTCCGGCCAATGTCAATATCGCCCAAGGACGCTACATCACCGGGGTATTCCGGGATGAAGAACGCCTGATCGCGATTCTCAACCTGGAAGAGATCACCAGTAACAGCGAAGCCAAACCCGAATAACCTGGAGTCATCTATGCCGATAAAAATCCTGGTCGTGGATGACACCATCCTCTACCGCAAGGTGATCAGCGACATCCTCAATGCCGAGGATGATATCGAGGTTGTAGGTACCGCCGGCAACGGCAAGATCGCTATCTCCCGGATCGCCTCGCTGCAGCCCGACCTGCTGACCCTGGATATCGAAATGCCGGTCTGCGACGGACTCGGAGTGCTGGAATATCTGCGCGCCAACCATCCTCAGATCAGCGCCATCATGCTCAGCAGCCTGACCCGCAAGGGCGGGGAGATGACCATGAAAGCCCTCGAACTCGGGGCTTTCGATTTCATCCCCAAGCCCGACGGCGGGACGATGAGGGAGAACCAGACCATGATCCGTGAGGCCCTGATCCCCAAAATCAGGGCTTTCGCCCGCCGCCACTCCCTGCAACGTCTTCTGCATGACCGTAGCCGTGGCGGTGCTGCGGCCCCAGCGGCTCACAAGAGTGTCCTGAAAAAACCTTCCGCTGCACCTTCGCAGTCCCCGATCGCAGCCCGGAAACGCACCCTGACTTCAACCATTATCAGCATCGGAATCTCCACCGGGGGGCCCAACGCCTTGACCCGCATGCTGCCGATGCTACCGGCCTCGATCGGGGTGCCGATCGTTATCGTCCAGCATATGCCCCCGCTGTTCACCAAGTCTCTGGCTGAGAGCCTCGACAGCAAATGCTCGCTCAGAGTCAAGGAGGGTGAGGATGGAGAAACCCTGCAAAACGACGTCGTTTACATCGCTCCCGGTGGCAAGCAGATGAAAATCGTTGCCGGCTCGAACAGTGGGCACGGCCGCATCAAGATCACCGACGACGCCCCGGAGAACAACTGCAAACCTTCGGCCGACTACCTTTTTCGTTCAGTAGCCAGCCTCTACCGTGAACGCGTGACCGGAGTCATCATGACCGGTATGGGCAATGACGGCACCAAGGGGCTGCGCCTGATCAAACGGCACGGAGCCCCGGTCATCGCTCAGGATGAGAACAGCTGCGTGGTTTACGGCATGCCCAAGGAAGCGGTCAATGCCGGGGTCGTCGATATCCAGGTACCGCTCGACCAGATCGCCGCCGAGATCGTCAAAACCATCAAGAAACCTTAAACACCAGCTCGATTGCCACGCAACCCGGAACCTCCCGGAGTCTAATAGATGATAAAAATTACCCCCCAGGAATACCAGAGTTTCTGCAAGTACGTTTACGATATCTGTGGTATAACCCTGGCCCCCAATCAGAGCTACCTGATTGAAACCCGTCTTTCCCAGCTCATGAAGAAGCTGGAGTGCAAGAGCTTCGGTGAACTCCTGAGCCGCAGCAAATCAGATATTTCCAAGAAGACGGAACAGGAGATCATCGACGCCATAACCACCAACGAAACCTATTTCTTCCGGGACAAGGCCCCTTTCGATCTCCTGCAGTTCAAAATTCTCCCCGATCTCATCGACCGCCGGACTCTGGCCAGCGGCCGGACCATGCCGATCAAGATCTGGAGTGCGGCCTGCTCTTTCGGACAGGAGGTCTATAGCATTGCCATCACGATCAAAGAACTGCTGGGGGATGACCTGAGCAAATACCACTTCTCGATCGTCGGAACCGATATTTCCGATGAGGCAATAGCCAAAGCCAGTTACGGTCTCTACAACCAGTTCGAGGTCGAGCGGGGACTGCCCCCCAACAAACTCCGCCTCTATTTCGACCAGTATGACAAGGGCTGGCGGGTCAAGGATGAGATCCGGGCAATGGTCTCGTTCCGCAAGCAGAACCTTTTCGGGAGTTTTGCCGCCCTGGGGAAATTCGACATAATCTTCTGCCGTAACGTCGCTATCTACTTTTCCCAGCCCGACAAGGTCAAACTCTACGAGAAAATCGCTGCGGCCCTGGCTCCGGACGGTTACCTGCTGATCGGAGCCCAGGAGAGCCTGACCGGGATCACCAAGCTTTTCGAACCTCACCGTTACCTGCGTTCGATCTATTACCAACTTTCCCGATGATCGCCAGCGTCTTCATCAACCCGCTGAACCCGAAAAAGGCCGGCCCCGTAATTACGGAACCGGCCTTTTTTGTGTCAGTGTCATACTCGGGGCGCTGGCGGCTCACCCTCAAATCAGAAAACGCGACAGCACCTGTTCGATATCATCCTTGGTAAAAGGTTTGTGCAGGATCTCATCGACGCCGGCATTTTTGGCGGCCTCGTTGTCTTGATTCTCGTTCTGGGTCGTGACCATGATTATCGGCAACTCCTGCGAAGTGAATTTCTCCCGCAGGCGTCGAGTCACTTCGATTCCGGTAATACCAGGCATATTGAGATCGGTCAAAACCGCATCGGGCCGCAGGCGGACAACCTCGTCGACCGCCTTTTCCGGTTCCATGAAGATAAACGGCTCATAGCCTAAGGCATGCAGCATACTGCGATAGATTCCGAGAATCATCTTCGAATCGTCGATGGCGACAATCTTGCGCTTGCCGGCTTCCGCCGTCGGCTCGGCCTTCTCCTTCTTAGGTTCTATCAGCGCCGCTTCCCGATCGAAACCATTCTTCTTGAGCAATTCTACGAAATAGGCCCTGATTTCGGCATGCGCCTCGTTCTTGAGATAGGCAACAGCCTGTTGATTAAAAAAATCATCCTCGATCAGGTCGAGAAAAATATTGCCACTCTGGG
>JAADEO010000182.1 GCA_013153415.1 Deltaproteobacteria bacterium | reverse complement strand
GCGGCGGCGAAGAGTTGCCGCAGTTTTTCCAGAAGCCCGGTGGTTTTCAGTAGTTGGAACCTTGCCTGCTCGAGTTGCAGCAGGGGCGCTGTGTCCATCAGCGAACTGCTCAGAAAAGCGCCGTCGCAGTTTTCCAGGTCGGCCGGGCGGAGTTTTTGTTCCCTGATTTCGAGGCCGATCCGCCGGCAGTTCTCCAGCAGGAAGGCGCGGGTGATGCCGGGCAGCAGCCCGGCGCTCTCCGGTGGTGTCAGGATGGTGTTGCCGGACACCAGGAAAAGGTTGGAAAAGGTCCCCTCGCAGAGTTCGCCGGCCTGGTTGAGAAAAATGCCTTCGTCCAGCCCCCGGGCCCGCATTGTCCGGAGGGCATGGCGGTTCTCCAGGAAGTTGAGGCTTTTGATCGCCAGTAGCGGGTTGGCGGCGTCGCGGCGCCAGGAAACCAGCCCCGCCCGCATTCCGGCCTGGCGTTGGCTGATCAGATTGGGATCAAGGGCCCGGGCCTGGAGCAGAAGAGTCGGAGTTGAACCGGGCGAGCCGGAACTGACCGCCAGCTTGATGACTGCGACCCCTTGCTCCAGATTTCCGGCCTGGATGAGTTCGTGGCAAAGGTCGGGAATCTGTCCGAGGGGCTCCGGTTCGGGAATTTCCAGCAGTTTCAGCCCCCGGACCAGGCGTTCCAGGTGTTGGGGCAGGAGAAAGATGCGGCCGTAATCGGCCCTCATGGTTTCGAAAACTCCCTCTCCGAAAAGGAAACCGCTGTCTGCGGGGGAGATCAGGGCCGCATCGTTCCGGTACAGGCGGCCCTCCCGAAAGATTATGGTGTTCATCGGGTTACTGGGTGGTGGCGGTTTCCGCCGGCAGGAAGATGGTAAAGGTCGTGCCCTGGTTCAGGGTGCTGGTTACGTTGATCCGGCCATGGTTGGCCTCGACCAGGGAGTGGACGATAGAAAGCCCCAGCCCGGTGCCGTCCTGGCCCTCACGGGTGGTGAAGAAGGGGTCGAAGATGGTCGGCAGGATCTCCGGGGCGATACCGTGGCCGTTATCACTGACCTGGATGCCGACCTGATCGCCTCGGACCGGATAAGCGCTGATTTTAAGGTTGCCGCCGTCAGGCATCGCCAGCTCGGCATTGATCAGCAGGTTGATCAGGATCTGGCCCAGTTGCTGGGCGTCGGCCCGGACCGCGGGCAGGTTTTCAGGCAGGTCGAGCTCGACCTTGATTCTGGCGAAACCTCGGCGGTGTTTGACCGCGTCGATCGCCTGGTTGACGATGTCGGCCAGGCGCAGCGGCTGGATATGGGGTTTCTGGGGGCGCCCGTAGGCCAGCAGATCGCTGACGATGCGGGAGATCTTGTCGACCTTGCGCATCATCTTGTCGTAGCGTTTGAGGTTGTTGCCGTCGGCGTCGGTCTTTTCAGCCTGGGCCTTCAGCATCTGGAGCTGGCCGGAGATCACGGTCAGGGGATTGTTGATTTCGTGGGCGGCGCCGGCCGCCAGGCGGCCGACCGTGGCCAGGCGCTGGGCCTGGAGGAGCTCGAATTGCAGTTCCTCGCTATGGCGGCAGAGCTCGCTGATCTTTTCCGCCTGTCCGGCCAAATGATCGGTAAGCCGGACCTTTTCGATGATCTCGCTGATCCCGGAGGTGAAACGGGAAATGATCTCAAGCAGAACATTCTTGTTGATCAGGGACTGACCGAGCTGTTTGCAGTCGACCAGCAACTGACCGAAGATCTCGGTTTTGAATCCCGGTCCGCTCTCCCCGACCAAAGGAATGACCAGGATCGTGGGATGCTCTTTCAGTGGGGTGATACGGCTGTTTTTCAGCAGCGCCTCGGGTTTTTTCAGGACCAGTTTGCGGATGGTGGAGAGCACCCGGGTCCGGCGCGAGCGCCGCTCATCCGGTATCCGGGAGTCCTGGCGATCGCTGATCAGGCGCTTGTCGACGGCCAGATCCCGGTCGCTGAAACTGGCCATGCCCCATTGTCCCCGCCAGCAGCAGGGAGCGTTCTCGCTGAGAGTGAGACCGCAGAAAGCGAACTGGCTGGCGCAGAGAGTCCGGGCCTGGGTGACGATCTCATCGACCAGGGTCTGGGCCTCCGGCCGGGGGCCGATGTTCTTGTCGAGCGCCGCCAGGCATTCCAGCAGGCGGTTTTTGAAATAGAGCTCGGTCAGGGTCTTTTCCCGCTCCAGGTTGAGACGGCCCAGTTCCCGGTTGACCATGTGGATGGTCGAGAAGTAGAGTTCGTTGTCGACCGTTTCCAGGCAGTTGTCGAATTCATGCAGGCGGTGGTCGGTCTTGTGGAAGACCTGGAGGAGAAAATCCTGGTCGAGACGGAGAAAAACTTTAAGCGTTTCGACCGTATGGGCGTAGAAAGAGGAGACCGCGTAATCGAGTTCGTGGTTGATGAAATAGTTCGAGCCCAGGTTGTGGAGGTTGCAGAGGGCGTCGGCCAGGCGGACGACCACCGGCAGGGTCGGCGGCTGGTTCCGGGGACCCATGGGGGGTTGGTGGTGGAGCCAGACCGCTTCGCTGATGCTTTCGGGGAAATTCCAGTTTTCAGCGGCCCGCTTGCCGACCAGATGGTGGCCGCTGCCGAGGATCTTTTCTTCCAGGGCCAGCGGCGGCCATTCCCGGGTTTCCCGGGGCGGTTCCCGGAGCAGTTCGAGAAAATTACTGAAACTGTCGGGGTTCTGGTGGTAGACGATGAGTTTGCCGATATCGTGCAGGAGCCCGGCGATAAAGGCCTCTTCCGGTTGCGGCAGCTCGAGTTTGCGGGCGATCTCCTCGCTGGCGTGAGCGCAGGCGATGCAATGGCGCCAGAAGGCGACCATCTCCTGCTCCCGGGCCTTGCCTTTGCTGCTGAAGGTATCGAAAATCGAAACGCTCAGGGCCAGGTTGCGGATCTGTTTGCGGCCGATGATCGAGATGGCGTGGCTGAGATCCTTGATCCGGCTGGGCAGGGCCAGGGAGGGAGAATTGACGAGAGCGAGAATGCGGGCTGTGAGAATGGGGTCCTGCTTGATCAGGCCGGCCATCTCCTGGTAATTGGTCCGATCATCGAAACAGCTTTCGATGATCCGGCTGGCCAGGGATGGCAGAGGAGGAATCTCCTCCAGTTGCACGGTCCTGTCGGTCTGGTGCTGATAGTGCAAGTTTTCAGCCCTCAAGCGGGGGTGGTTGGCTTTACCGGTACAGTTTTTTCTCGATATTTTTCTGATTATATTGCTCTCATTAGCAACTTTGTCAATAAATATCAAGTTTTATAGTCTTGGTGGGGGCGGATTACGGGTTTGGAGGGGGGCTGAAGGGTTAGGGTTGCCAGCAGGGGAAGTGGTATGCTATAATATCTCTTCGCGTTGTGTTTATTTTCAAGAATTTTTAATGAGGCAGCAGGGCCGGATCGCCCCGTAATGTTTTGCGGAGCGGTGAAACGGCGTGGTCGGGTTATGGATAATTGTGGTGATGAGAAAAATATCGGGCTGGCCCAGCGCCTGCTGGACGCCCTGGGCGGGAAATCCCGTCTCGTTATCCTGACTCACAACAATCCCGATCCCGACGCCCTGGCCTCGGCCTGCGGCCTGGCCACGGTCTTTTCCATGCTCGATCCGGCCTGCCGGGTCCAGATCGCATACGGCGGCATCGTGGGCCGGGCCGAGAACCAGACCATGATGCGCTACCTGCCCTGCAAGGTGGTGCCCTTCAGTCGCATCCGGGGGCGTGACAAGGTCGCCTATGCCCTGGTCGACACCCAGCCCGGGGCCGGCAACAACGTTCTGCCGGAAGGCAAAATTCCCGCCATCGTCATCGACCATCACCCCCCGAAAAATTCCACCCGGCACTTGCTCAAACAGACCCCTTTCGTCGATATCCGCACCGGTTACGGCTCCTGCACGACGATCGTCAGCGAGTACCTGCAGTGTCTCGAGGTGCCTATCACCACCGCCCTGGCCACCGCCCTGGTCTACGGTATCAGTTCCGAAACCCAGCACCTGGGCCGGGAGGCGAGCCCCCGGGACCGGCAGGTCTATAACGACCTGGTGCCGCTGGTCAACATGAAGCGGCTGTCGCAGATCGAGTTCAGCCGGCGGCCTCGGGAACATTTTCTCTATATCCGCAAAGCGATCGACAACGCTTTCGTCTACCGTCAGGTCATCGGTTCCCGCCTGGGGCCGATCGAAAACCCCGATATCGTCGCCGAGGTCGCCGATTTCCTTCTGCTCCACGAACGCATGAGCTGGTCGATCGTTACCGCTTTCCATGAACAGAAACTGATTATCTCGTTGCGGGCCGGCAACGACCGCTCCCAGGCCGGCAAAATGGTGCGGGATCTGCTCGAAAAACGCGGCGGTACCGCCGGCGGCCATAACCAGGTGGCCGGCGGACAGCTCGACTGCCAGGGCAAGAGTCCGGCCGAGATCGAAGCCCTGGAGTGGGAGCTGATACTCGATTTTCTCCAGCAGGTTACCGGGATGGAGAATATCAAATCGGTCAAGCCTCTCGTAACCTCAGAGTTGAATAACCCCTGGCAGGGTGATGAACAGTAGTTCCCTTCCGCCCGCCTCTTCTTGTCTGCAGATAAACGGTCAAACCTGTCTGATCTACGAAGCCGCATTCCGGTTCCCGCAGGAGATAGATTCCTCTTCTTTCTGGTCGCGGATCATGGCTGCGGTGCTTTCCGGGCGCAACCGCTCTTCCCGGGCCGGGGCCGCCGGCCGCGGGGCGGTTTGTTTCTTTTCCGGCCCGGAACTGGGCCTTTCCTTCGCGGTGGCCGTACGCCAGTACCGGCATGGCGGTCTCCTGCGGCGTCTCGCGGGAGAGCGTTTTCTTTCCCGGCACCGTTTTCTGCGGGAACTCGAGGTTCATCAGCGGGTTCTGCGACTCGGAGTTCCGGCGCCGCAGCCGCTGGGAGTGGTGGCCGTCTCTTCCGGCCGGTGGGGTTGGCGGGGATACTTTGTCAGTTGCTGGTTGCCGGAGAGTGTCAGCCTGGCCGGTTTTCTCGGAAGCGCGCCCGTTGCGGCCCGGCTGCGGGTATTGGCGACTATCGGTTTTCGACTGCGGCGGTTGCATGATGCCGGGATCTACTACACCGATCTCCAGGTTCTGAATATCCTCGTCGGACCGGGCCCGGACCACGAGGTCTTTTTCATCGATTTTGATAAATCGACCCGCTCGTCATCCCCCCTCACGGCCCGGCGCCGCCGGGCCAATCTCTACCGTTTTCTCCGCTCCCTGGAAAAATTCGCTTCCCGGGGCGGACGGTGGACAGCTTCGGAACAGGCCGCTTTCCTGCAGGCCTATGAACCCGATCCGCGAAAATATCTGGAGTTGTGCCGGAAACTGGGCCGGGGGCTGGCCTGGCGCCGGTTGTTTTACCGGCCCGGCTGGTGGCTCAATCGGAGCTGATCTTGCGCCAGCGGTCGTGGGGCCAGAACCACTGGGCCGGATGAGCCCGGATCTGCTGCTCGAGAATGGCGTTGATTCGGTTGGTGTACTCCTCGATGACGGCATCGCTTTTACCTTCCCGAGGCACCTGAAAAGGTTCCAGGATCTCGATCCGGTGGTGCAGCGGCCGCAGTCGGTAGGTACAGGCCGGGACGATCGGGCAGCCGCTTAAACGGGAGAGGACCGCCGGGGCCGGTGTGGTCGGGACCCGGTAGCCGAAGAAGTCGGCCCAGATCCGGTAACGGCGGCGGACGCGCTGGTCGACCAGCAGGCCGATGTATTCCCCTTTTTTAAGTTTTCTGACCAGGGTGCCGGCACTGCCGCT
>JAADEO010000217.1 GCA_013153415.1 Deltaproteobacteria bacterium | reverse complement strand
CGGCATTCTCCCGCCACTGCCGGGCCCGGTCGCCCATCTTCTGGGCCATCGTGAAAGGCAGCTGCACCCGCCTGGCGGAACAGCCGCCCAGAGCGTCGATCACTCCCCCGGCGAAACTCCGCTTCTCCCGGGCCGAAGCCGCGAAGATGACATCGACCTCGCGCAGGCGGGTCGCCGCCTTCAAAGTCAGCAGTTCCGGATCTCCGGGCCCGGTGCCGATGCCGATGAAACGGCCTGTCTTTCTGTTATCCGTCATGAAATTTCTCCAAAAAAAATCCTGGAGATGCCATCTCAGCTTCCCCAGGATTTCCCGATTTTTATCCCGTTAACGCGTTTTCCGAAAGACGACTACCCCCGGTCATCCTCCGTTTTCAGACAGCAGCAGGTCTTCTGACTCCCGGATCATCCTACTGACCGTCCCTTCCCGGAACATATCAAGCTCCAGTGGCTTCGACGGTTTTGGTCCCCGGTTACAGCGGCGGGCCCGCCCCCGATTCGCACGGGGTTCCCTCTTGGTTCCCGATTACGGGAAACTGCAATCTTCTTCAAATTCAGATTTCAAGCCCGGATAATAATTTTTCCGGCGGGAAAAAGCAATCCCTTTTCGCCCGAAAAACTATTTTTCGAAAACTCCCTCTTCAACGATGACATCATAACGGTAACCGGCACCGAAATCCTTATCGGCCTCCAGAACCCCTTCAGCCACGACGATCGCTCCGACCTCGGGTTTCTCCTGTGAAGTCACCACCAGATCATGCGTGCCTTTAGCGGGCTCACCGCTGCCATCCTGCAGATGGATCCAGTTCTTGCCCATGATGTTCGGCGAGACCTTGACCACCTTGCCCCGGACCTTGACCTTCTTCTTATCCAGTTCCTTGCCCTGAGCGTAAAGTTCGGCCACGGTATAGGCGTTGTCGCCTTTGGCCTTTTCGATCTTGAGATCAAGCGGCGGTACCACGACGCGCCCGGAGGAACTCATCGCCCCCATCCCGGAACCCATGCCGCCGCCGTGCGGAGCCATGCCGGAGTCACCTTTTTGACTGGGACAGCTGCCACCCATGGCGGCGGCCATTCCGCCAGCCGCGCCGGAACCGGCCACGCCGGGTGAAAAAACCACCTCGGGGAAGGTCCGGTTCAGGGTTTCACTTTTAAAATTCTTCATAACCATGCCGGGTGCGAAAGTGATCTCCTGACCAACCTTGACCACGGTCTTGGGGGCGGCCACCCACTTTTCTCCGTCCTTGGTCTCGAGCAGGACGTAAGTATAACCGCCGCTGTCCATGGTCTCTTTGACCTTACCGGCGAGCAAGCCCTCTGAAGGCGATGATTTCGGCATCGCCGCAGTCTGGGCATCCATCTTTGCGGAGGAGTGGGCCACTTTGTGTTTTTGAAATACCAGCAACACCGCCACCACCAGAATAATCACCATTACCGCCAAACTGGTTATCAGACGCTTCATATAAAACTCCTTGATTATTTAAGGGGATTACAGGTTCAACACCCTCCGGACCAAAGCCCGGAGGTTAAACCGAACAATTCAGGTTCGATATGGAATATAGTACACCCGAAAAGAAAAGTCCACCCCTTAAATCAGCGCTGGCTGATGATCTCCTCGATCTCTTCATTGGTCGGCATCTCCGACCGGATGCCGGCCCGGTACTGCATCCGGCACCAGAGGAACAGGTTCTGGCGCTCATTGACCCTGATGATCTCGTTGATGGTCTTCTCATCGCCGGTGAACTGCCCGAGCAGATCGACGATATCGCGGAAAGTCGCGGGCGGAACCTCTTTGCCCTTGAGTTTGCGCGGCCGGGGATAGAACTCTTCAAGATCAGGGTTGCCGGTCAGATCGACCCGGGTATAGGGTTTGCGTGTGAATACGGTCCAGGCCCGGGATTCGACCATCATCCGCGACAGGGTCACCGGCAGATCGTCGGTCGGCATCCCCTGGCCGGTAGGACAGGGAGAGAAGAATTCGACCAGCGAGGGCCCCTTGTAGGCGATCGCTTCGATCAGGATCTTGATGGCGTGCACCGGATTGGCGAGCGAGAGCCGGGCCACGTAGACGCCGGGAATGGCCATCGCCTGACCGACGATCTCGCGGTGGAAATCGTCCTTGCCCTGAAGTTCCATGCCGTAGGGCGAAGTCGTGCGGTTGGAACCGAAACGGCTGGCCCCCGATTTCTGGAAACCGGTGTTCATGTAGGCTTCGTTGTTGTAGATGATCCAGGTGACGTCCTGGTTCTCGCCGAGAGCGAAGTTGAGCCCCTGGTTGCCGATATCGTAGAAAGAGCCGTCGCCGCCGAAGACCAGGACCTTGGTCAACTTATCGAGATAGAGGTTGCGGAAGGCGTTGAACAGCGACACCCGGGCCCCGAGTCCGGCAGCGCTGGCGGTGCCGAAACCGTAGTGGCCGGCGGGATAGACCCTGGCGTTGTAGGGGTTGCTCAGACACGAGACTTCGGCGCAGCCGGTGGCGTTGACGGTATAGACATTGAAACCGTGATCGATCATGTGCTGGAGACCGCGGCCATGTTCACGGGTCATCAACGAAGGAATCGAACGGTAGAAATCGGCGATCAGGTTAGGGCTGCGCCGGATCATCTCGGTCGCGGAAAAGACCAGGTTCTCGATGATCCCCTCGCCGCAGCCGGGACAGAGCGAATGGCCGCCGGGCAGAAATTTCTGGCCCGAGTAACGCAGCATCAGCTGCTGCAGATAGCGGCTGCTCTTGACGTAAGGCGCCACCGTGGAACTGACATCCTTTTCATAGACGGCGGCGTCGAGGAAGGCGGCATCGCCATCGGGATCGATCGAGGTCTTGTCGACCAGGCTGAAGGCCTTGCTCTTGCAGACCTCGACACAGGCGCCGCAGCCCTTGCAATACTGCGGCATGACGTTGATATTGATGAAGCACTCCTTGAATACGGCATCGCGATAGCCGGTGAACTTGCGCAGATCGAGCGGCCGGAAGAGCTTTTTCTCCTCCGGCGAAAGGGCTTCGTACTCCTTCTCGTAGAGCAGGGTCACCCGGAGCGCGTTATCGGGACAGGTCGAGATGCAGAGACCGCAGGAGACGCATTTGTCAGCCGAAAAGACCGGCAGAACCGTGCCGATCAGACTGGTATCGTTGTATTCCGAGGTCCGGGCCGGAACGATATTGTAGAACTCGTCCCAGGAGATCTCCTCGCCCTTCTGCAGGGGTTCGAGTACCTTCTCGACGAACAGCGGCCGATACTTCTCGCCCAGAACCGAGGGGAAGGTCAGGACGGCGTTCTCATCATCCTCGGAGTAGCCCCGTGAAATCGGCGGATCGTAGTAGATCTTCTTGGCCGGCGGAACCTTGGCCTCGGACCGGGAAACGCCATTCTCACGCTCCATCGTCTTGCGGGCCGGGATGAGCTGATAGGAGACCTCGAGCAGCTGCAGATTGATATCGACGAGTTTCGCTTTGCTCCCTTTGAACTTGCCCGCCAGCTCGCTGCGGAAGGCCTCCCGGAATTCATCTTCGGGCAACAGCTCGATGATCCGGTTGATGGCCCCCAGAATCGGGGTTCCGGGCAGATTGCGCTTGAGATGTTCGCGGGAAGCCCCGGTGGCATCGAGCAGAACCAGGTTGAAAACCCGGTTTTCGAGGAGTTCGCCAACCTCGGCTGAAGCCTGCCTCTGCAGCTCCTCTTCGCTCTTGACGGTGTTGACGATCAGGTAGCCGCCCGGCTTGATCCCCTTGATGAACTTGAGCAGGCTGTTGTCGAGCATGTACTTGTCGTTGAAGACCGCCAGGGTCTCGACCCGGCTGACATCGGAGCAGATGCGGATCGGCTCGGAGGATACCCGGGCGTTCATCACCACCATGCCGCCCTTGCGGGAGGCGCCGTACTTGGCGCTGGTCTGAACGTACTTGCCCGCCTTGGCGATGATCTTGGCCAGAGTTTCCTGAGCGGTCTTGACCCCCTCGGCTCCGACCCCGATAAAGGCCAGGCCGACCTCTTTCTCGGCGAAATCGTCATGACTGACCTTTTCCAACACCTGCGGCCCCTTGATACCGAGCGAGAAGACCCCTTTCGGTTTTTGCGCCAGCAGATTCTCGATAACGGCGAAAGCGTCGTCGATGCTGAAATCCTGGCTGCCGAGACCATAGATCCCGGAGGTGATGACCGGGTTGAAACAGCGTCCGGTGCGCTCGTTGTAGGCCGCGTGCTTGACATCCCGGAGCAGGTAGCGCTCGTTGGCCAGGGCGGTTTTTTCGATGACCGAGACCACCTTGGCGTTCTGGATGCCGCGGGCCAGCTCCTCGGTGCAGACCGGGTAGAAGAGCACCGGCCGCAACAGACCCACGGAAACGCCCTTGGCCCGATAGTAGTCGATCGCCTCTTTCATGGTTCCGGCCGCGGCCCCGAGACAGACGACGACGTACTCCGATTCGGCGGCGTAATAGTCCTCGACCACATCGAGCGAGGTGCCGAGAATGGCGTTCATGACCCGCATCGCCGCCTTGACGTACTTCTTGGCGTTGAGCAGGGCCAGATCCTGCTTCATCTGGGTCGGCATCGTCACCCCGATATCGGTGAAGGTGCCCATCAGCACCGGGTTGTCGAAATCGGGCTGGAAGAGACGGTTGGGTTCGCCGACGAAATATTTCAGGAATTCATCCGAGACGATCTTGATATTCTCGATGCTGTGGCTTTTCAGGAAGCCCTCTCCGGCGACGATCGCCGGCAGCATCAGCTGGCGCTGCTCGATGGCCTTGTAGACCAGCGGAATCAGGTAGTGCATCTCCTGGTTGTTGGCGCTCATGAACTGGAGCCAGCCGGCGCCGCGGGCGGCGTAGAGATCGGCGTGGCCGTTGTGGATGCTGAGGCTGCCCTTGTTGAGTTCCCGGGTCTGCATGGTCATCAGCACCGGCAGGCGTTTGCCGGCCACCGAATACATGTTCTTGTACTTGTAGGTCAGCCCCTGGGAAGAGGTGTTGTCGGCATAACGGCCGCCCTGGGAAGCGGCGCCTTCGAGAAAGGCCATGGCGCCGAGCTCGCTCTCGGGCTGGAAATAGAAGATCCGTTCACCGAAAACGTTGACGAAACCGTCGGCATAAGCCTTGGCCATGCCTTCGGCGATCGGGGTCGACGGGGTAATCGGATAGCCCACCAATCCGGTAACCACCCGTTTCAGGACATTGACCACGGTGCTGTTACCGTCGCCGATGAAATCCTCCTGGCGGCTCATGGCAGCGAAATCATCGCCCGCCTCCTGTTTGACGGCTTCAACATAACCCTCGCAATCAAAAAGACGGGCGCCGTTGAAGGTATATTCAAAATCCCTCTTGAAATCGATTTCCCTGCGCTTCAAAGCCATTGCTGATCATCTCCCCTAAACTGAAACTGAACCTGAATTATGAAGTGAAAAGATCCTTGTGATTTCGTTCTTTAACTCGGAAAATGCCTCTATACGCTAAAAAAAGCGCCTTAGCAACCTGAAATAATGTATACATTAAAATGGAAAATTAACTTAAAATCCTGAATAAACAAGGGGATAAGCACAACAATGCGAAAAACAATCGGCCGTAAAAAAATTATTATTTTATCAACTTCCTACCCTCGCAAGAAAAAAAACGACCGACAAAAGAAAAAGGCGTTTGCGGAGATCAGAGGGATCTCGACAAACGCCTTGGTCAAACAATTGGTGCCGGAGGTCGGAATCGAACCGACACGGGGTCGCCCCCGCGGGATTTTGAGTCCCGTGCGTCTACCAGTTTCACCACTCCGGCACG
>JAADEO010000122.1 GCA_013153415.1 Deltaproteobacteria bacterium | reverse complement strand
GGGCCATCTTGCATGTCGGGATGTGGCTCAGCCTGGTAGAGCACTGCGTTCGGGACGCAGGGGTCGGAGGTTCAAATCCTCTCATCCCGACCATGAAAGATCCCGATCAAGGGGGAACGGTTTTTCGGCCGTTCCCCCTTTTTGTTTATGCGATCACAACTCAGTAACGGTAATGCTCCGGCTTATAGGGTCCTTCGACCGGGATACCGAGGTAGTCGGCCTGTTCCTTAGTTAAAACCGTGAGCTTGGCTCCGAGTTTTTCGATATGGAAACGGGCCACCGCTTCATCGAGTTTTTTCGGCAGACGGTAGACCCCGACCTCGTATCTATTCTGCCAGAGATCGATCTGAGCCAGGGTCTGGTTGGAGAACGAGTTCGACATCACAAACGAGGGATGACCGGTGGCACAACCCAGGTTGACCAGCCGTCCTTCGGCCAGCACGAAGATTTGATGGCCGTCGGGGAAGGTGTAACGGTCGACCTGGGGCTTGATTTCCTCTTTCTTGATTCCGGGCCAGGCATTGAGCTTGGCGATCTGGATCTCGGAATCGAAATGGCCGATATTGCAGACGATGGCCTGATTCTTCATCCCGGCCATGTGCTCAGCGGTGATCACGTCCTTGTTGCCGGTAGTGGTGACATAGATATCGCCTTCGGCCAGAGCCTCCTCCATGGTCGTCACCTCGAAGCCCTCCATCAGGGCCTGGAGAGCGCAGATCGGATCGATTTCGGTAACCAGGACCCGGGCCCCGAAACCGCGCATCGACTGGGCGCAGCCCTTGCCGACATCGCCGTAGCCGCAGATCACCACGTTCTTGCCGGCGACCATCACGTCGGTGGCCCGCTTGATACCATCGGCCAGAGACTCGCGGCAGCCGTAGAGATTGTCGAATTTCGACTTGGTAACCGAATCGTTGACGTTGAAGGCCGGGAATTTGAGCTCACCCTTCTCCATCATCTGATAGAGGCGATGAACCCCGGTCGTGGTCTCTTCCGAAACTCCGCGACACGCCGAAACCCACTGGCTGAAAAGTCCCGGCCGCTTGACGATCACCTGTTTGAGCAGGGCGACCAGCTCGATCTCGTCCTCGGATTCGAAGGTCTCATCGAGTATCGAGGGGTCGGCCTCGGCCCGGGCCCCGAAATGCATCATCAGGGTGGCATCACCGCCGTCATCGACAATCAGATCCGGCCCCTTACCGCCGGGAAAAGAGAGCGCCTGGTAGGTACAGGCCCAGTAATCTTTCAGGGTCTCGCCTTTCCAGGCGAAAACCGGCACCCCGGTGGCGGCGATTGCCGCGGCGGCATGGTCCTGGGTCGAAAAGATGTTGCACGAGGCCCAGCGGACCTCGGCCCCTAAAGCGGTAAGGGTCTCAATCAGGACCGCGGTCTGGATGGTCATGTGCAGCGAGCCCATGATCCGCGCTCCCTGGAGCGGCTTTTCCGACTGATACTTCTCCCGGATCGCCATCAGACCCGGCATTTCATGCTCGGCGATCTCGATCTCCTTGCGGCCCCATTCAGCCAGACCGGGGTCCGCCACGAGGCAGGAAAGCTCGGCGAAAGGATCTATCGTCATACTCATCTTCTGTTTTCTCCCGTCTTCTTCGGCAATTCGAAAGGCAGGCAACTCCCACCCCTCCATATACAGAGGGCACCCTTGCCGTAAAGAGTGCCCTCACTGGATTTTCAGATTCCGGATCGGAAATTATTCCGCGGATCAGACATACCCCTTGTCCAGGGCGTATTTGATCAGGTCGGCGACCGAACGGAATTTCATCTTGCGCATGATATTGGCGCGGTGGTGCTCCACCGTCCGCAGGCTGATATAGAGCAGATCACCGATTTCCCGGCTGGTTTTGCCCTCGGCCACCATCTTCAGGATCTCCCGTTCGCGGTTGGTCAGATGTTCGAACGGCAGTTTCTTGTTCTTGCGGTAGAACTTCATCAAGTCTTCGGAGAACTCGGCCGCCAGAGTGGAGGAGACATAGGTCTCACCGTTGAGCACCTGGTCGATGGCGGAAAGCAGTTCGTCATCACTGTTCTCTTTCAACAGATAACCGTCGGCTCCGGCCGAGATCGCAGCGTAGAGATATTCCCGGCTGTTGTGCATCGTCAGCATGATCACCTTGACCCCGGGCTGGGCCCGGCGAATCTCCGAAATCACTTCGATTCCGCGGACATTGGGCATCGAAATATCGAGCAGAACCATATTGGCCCGGTTGTTATTGAGAAACTCGATCAATTCCAGCCCGTCACCGACTTCTCCGACAACTTCGAGATTATCCTCTTCCTCAATGATCTTTCTGATCCCCTGCCGCAGCATGGCATGGTCATCAGCAAGCACTATCTTGCAAACACCGTCATCTCTAAACATCTGATAACTCCTTGTTATTTCAGCTACCTCTCGCCCTGATCAACAACCCGAGGCAGACGAGCCAATCATACGACAGACAAAGAATGGAGATTATATCTGGTTTCAACTTTTTTTTCAAGAAATTACTAACGCTTCGTTATCCCGGCCGAGCTGGGGCGAAATCACTTCCTGGGAATGGAAAATCTGATCTCCGTTCCCTTGCCGGGTTGGCTGACGATCGTAAAGCGGCCTTTCATAAGCCTGACTCTCTGGACCATGCTCGCCAGTCCGATACCGGCTTTGACCGGTTCGTTACGTACCGTCTCGACCTCGAAACCGACCCCGTCATCGCGGATGGAAAAAGAGATCTCATCCGGTTTGACTTCCGCTTCCAGAACCATCAGTGAAGCCTTGGCATGCTTGCCGACATTATTGATCGCCTCCTGCACGATCCGGTAGATGTTGCGGGCTTCATTTTCGGAAAAATAGTCGTCCAGATCGGAAACCGAAGTCAAGGCCTTGATATTGTGACTCGCGGTAAAATTATTGACCAGATGAACCAGGGCCTCGCTGAGACCGAGATCATCGAGGATAACCGGACTGAGATCATGCGACAGGCGCCTGACATCCTCGATGATCTGGGCCACGTATTGCCTGACCTTGCGGCATTCAGCCCTGAGTTCTTCATCCTGGATTCGTTTTTCAACCCCGGAAACCTGCATTTTCAACACCGCCAGAGCCTGGCAGAAACCGTCATGCAGCTCATCCGCCAGCAGATGCCGCTCTTCATCCTGAACCTTGAAGAATTTTTCCGCCAGCCCCTGCAGGTAGCGGGTCGCAGAAGTTTCCGTATCCCCGAAAAAGCTGCCGCTGACATCGTGAATCCGCCCCAGAAGATAGTCCTGGCCGGCCAGTATCACCCGATACCAGAAGATCAGAACCTCATACTGCTCATTCTCGCCCCGACTGAGAACCACTCGTTCCGGTTCGATCGCAAGTTTTTCGTTGCCGTAGATTTCAATCTCGGCAAAAACCTTTCGCAATCGTTCCAGCAGGACAGGGTCGTGACACAGGCGATCGAAATATGGTCCGGAACGCAACATCGGCAGGGAGCCGAAGTATTTCTCCGCCAGATTATTGATAATTTTAAGAGAGAAGGTCGAGTCGATCAGGAAAAGAGGCTCGGGCCAGTTCTGCATGAGCTCGGCTTTGAGCTTCTGCATCATCAGATGTTTTTCGAGTTCCTGGTAATTGAGGTTGAAGGCGATGAAGAAAAGAAGATTGACGAGAAAAAAGAATACCGCTGCAATCCCGAGAAGCCAATAGGCCTTTTGTACCCGGCTGGTGGCCACTACCACTTTGAGAGCCAGGGAATCCGCCAAGGTCCTGGCCTTTTGACAAAAAAGCTGTTCCGCTTCCAGGCTACTTGCCGACCGCAGCCCCCGCATCGTTTCCAGCAGCCCCTCGAGTTCGGGATCCTCCAGGGGAACGATATCGTAATCGGCATACCGGCCACCTTCCAGCAGCATCCTGATCCCCTCTTCCAAGCGCCAGTTACATCGGCACTGGCCACGGTCTTCGCGCTCCCGGCCGGCATCCTTGACGGCGGAACTTTGCTCTCCGGCGTCCCGTTTTTCATCTCCTAATGCAAAACAAACCAGAATCCGTCGCGCCAGCAAAGCCTGTCCTGAAGCCACTTGTCGTTGCTGCAAACAGATCCCGAGATGGATGAAAGCGACTGCGATCACCCCGGAAGCGAGAATGAAAATCCAGAAAACAGGGAATGATTTTTCGGATGTCTTATACATGAGCAAACAAAATCCGTGCGAAAAGCTTGGTAAAACAGTACTCTAGCTTCGGCCTTGAGCGATGTCAACGAGAAAAGAAGAAGAAGGCTGAAGACAAATCCGGTGAAAAAGATCTCCGGATATGCTACAAAGAGAATGTTGCTTGGTTGCACTTTCCTGCCGCATCTCCGTCCTCCGACACACCCGGGAGTTTCCTTGAATTATGCGGCTGGCAAAAGTCATGGTTTTCAACACCGTAATCAGAAAAACCAACCAGAAGAATCAACCCGGAATCGAGAAATCGCCATGCATATCTATACCAAAATCTACCAGTTCGCCGCTTCGGTAGGAGCCCTGGAGGGCTATGTCTACAAAAAGCAAAGCCCGGACGAACTCGATCTGCCGGCCCTGACTGCCTGGATCGACAATATCTGCCAGGCCCGCGACCATCTACCGGCTGAGGCTCTGGCCGAATTCCAGGCCGACCTCGACCGGACTCTGGGCCGGGCTGTGATTTCGCTGAAAGCGGCACTCGGAGAAAACGATGAACGCATCGGGCGGCTCCAGGCCCTGATCCGGGGCGACGGCAGGATGCCGGTCTCGGCCGACGACTTCAACAAGCGGAAATGGTTTGAAGAGGATGGATAGTTTCAACGGCCGCATCGTCTCGGGCCGCGGCGAGGCAGCCTTTTTCACCGGGCTCGACTGGGTCGTTGAACAGTGCCGGGCAAAGCTCGGGTTCGCCCCCGCCCCCGGAACCCTCAACCTTCTTGTCGAAAAAACCGCGGGAGAACGACTCGCGAACTGCCGGAACGGTTACGAACTCTCCTCGCCCGATCCCGCTTTCTGCTCGGCCCGGGTGCTGCCGGCAACGGTTGAAGGGCTGCCTGCGGCCGTCATCGTGCCGGAAGAAAAAGTCAGGGTTCATGATACCGCAATCATCGAAATCCTGGCCCCGGTCAATCTGCGCCAGGCTCTTAAGCGTCAGGAAAACGACCCCGTGACAGTATCCCTGACCGCTTGCGAGGACAATCCTCGACCAGTCTGAGAATAAGGAGTCCGAAATTCATGCAGCCCGAAACCGAACTGGTGATGTTCGACCTCGACGGAACACTGATCGACTCGACCTGGATCTATTACGAAATCGTCCGGGTGGTGATGGAAAGGCTGGAACTGCCACCGGTCAGTGAGGCGGAAATCCGCCAGGCTAACCGCAACGGCACCTTTCTCTGGGAGAAGCTCTTTCCGACAACCGCTTTCGGCTCCCGTCCCGAGCTCAAGGACGAGGCCTGGGGCATCGCCCGGGAAATCGCACCGAAGATGTTCGAACGCCGAGTCAAGCTCCTCGACGGAGCGGCCGTCACCATCAAACGACTGGTGAAAAGCGGCCGCCGGACTGCGATCGTCACCTCGACCCCGGCCGCCAATCTTCCGGCCAAACTCAAGCCCCTGGCACAAGCGCTGATTCTCGACGATTTCGCCGAAATCATCACCGCCGACGACACCGCAAAACAGAACCCCGCTCCCGACCCTCTGCTCGAATGCTGTCGCCGCCTGGGAAGCGACCCCCGCCGGGCCGTCTACGTCGGTGACACCCGGATCGACATCCGGGCCGGCAAAGCCGCCG
>JAADEO010000227.1 GCA_013153415.1 Deltaproteobacteria bacterium | reverse complement strand
CATTCCTCAGCTTTTTGGCGCCTAGCATCTGGAGCTTTTTACTTTGCCATCCCGTTTTTTGCGAAAATCCGATTTGTTACGAGTTCATCAAAGTTATTACGCAAACCACCGGAGTTTTCTCCTGATATTTACCATTTTCCTACGTAGGAACCCATATTGACTTTTAATTAAAATACATATAGGATTCTTATAATATTTTTTATCCACAAAATAAACGGGAAGCTGACGCACGAAGCATCGCACTACCCGGCAAGTCGCCAGCGACCAGAACAGGCAACCAACCCTTTCACCATTAACCACAAAGGACACGAAAAATGAAAAGTAAAAGTCTTTCCGCACTGATCGGCATTGCAGCCCTGCTGTGCCTGTGCATCACCCCGGCCCAGGCCAAAACCTTAAAGTATATCGGTTCTTCGACGGTCGGCAAATTCATGCATGAAGCGGCCAAGGTCTACAAGGCGGTCGATTTCTCCATCAACACCAAACCCGAAAGCGGCGGCGGCGAGAATGCCACCGCCGCCGGCAAATGCGATATCGGCGGTGTCGCCCGCGAAGTAAAACCCAAGATCCTGGCCAAGGGGGTGAAGAAATTCCTCATCGGCAAGGACGCGATCGGAGTCTGGGTCAATGTCGACAACCCGGTCTCGAGCCTCGACAAAAAACAGCTCAAGGAGATTTTCACCGGTAAGATCACCAACTGGAAAGAGGTCGGAGGGCCCGATATGCCGATCAATGTCTATATCGTCAACAAGCAGTCGGCCACCCGCAAGGTTTTCCAGAAAACCATCCTCGAAGGAGCTCCCTACGCCGGCAAGCGCCTCAAAACCGTGCGCCCCGACAGTGCCATACTCGACAAGGTGGCCGCCGACAAAGCCGGCATCGGCCAGTTGAGTTTCGCCTTCGGCTCGGGCCATCCGGCCGCGGCCAAGGTCAAGAAAATCAATATCGGCCAGCAAGCAGCGACGGTCAACAATCCCAACTACCCGATCACCCGGCCGCTCTACCTGATCACCAAGGGCGATCCCAAAGGCGAAGTCAAGGCCTTCATCGACTGGGCCCAGTCCGACGCCGGCCAGAAAATCGTCAAGAAGTATTTCGTCGGCAAGTAATATCCGTCAAGACCGGGGCTGTTCTTCCGTCCGCAGCGGAAGGACAGCCCCGAAACCATTCAGCCGGACTTTTCGCCAGCCTTCCCGCGGACTCGACCCGAGCTGCCCTGGTCCGACTGCTGTTCCTCCCTGACCTTCTCCGGTCAATGGATTTTCATCATGCGTATCTCCTATAAAAAAAGTTTTCTCGTCCACCTTCTGGTACCGACAATCATCCTTTTCACCATCGGCCTGACCTGCCTCGGATCAGTCCTGATTTCGGCCCAGAAAAAATCGGTGCGCAGCATCAGCGATCAGATTCATAACCTGAGCCAGCAGAACCTGACCGAACTCAAGCGGGAACTCTCCGCCATCGGACGGGAGCAGGTTGAACTGACCAAAACCTCCCTGCGCAACAAGACCGCCCATCTGGCCGAGCTTCTGGCAGGTTTTTCAGCACCGCTGATCGCCGAGTTCGATTTCGAGCGACTCAATATTTTCGCCGAGCAGACCTCTAAAGACCCGGACATTTTACTGGTCTACATGAACGATGCCGAAAACGAAATCATCAGCTCTTTCAAAAATGAAAAGGACCCGGTCCTGCTCGAACTGGTGCCGGAGGCCGGAAAACTGGAGCTGAAAGCGCTCATCCGGAAACTGGAGAAACAACCATCGGTACTCTCGGTTAAACATGAAATCAGCCAGGATGGCGAACGGCTGGGAACCGTGATTATTCTTTTCACCGAAGCTTCGGCCATCCGTCAGGCGGAAAACATTGACAAGCGTTTCAACCAGATCACCAAGGCCGCCGTTCTGCGCACCGATTCCATGATCAAAAAGATCGTCAGTCAGGCTGAAACCGCGATCGCCCGCAGTACGGGCTTAGGAATCGGCCTGGGAGCCGCCTGCCTGATCGTCATCATCCTGATTCTCACCTGGGCGATCAAAAAGAGAATCTCCTCGGTGGTCAAATGCGGTGAAATGATCAACCAGATGGCCGAGGGCCGCTTCACAACCCAGCTCGAGATCTCGCGTGAAGATGAAATCGGACGGATGATCAAGGCCGCCAACGAGATGTCGCAACAGCTTAGAGGCATGATTCTGGAGATCAGCCACAACTCGATCGAACTGGAGGAGGCTTCCGAGAAACTCTCCACCATCGCCGCCCAGATATCCAGCGGCGCCAGCTCGACCATGGAAAAATCCAACGACGTCGGCGCCGCTTCCGAAGAGATGAGACAGAACATGAATTCGATCGCCGCAGCCATGGAAGAGACTTCTGTAAATATCTCCACCATCGCCTCTTCAACCAA
Organism: Deltaproteobacteria bacterium; assembly: GCA_013153415.1. GTDB lineage: Bacteria > Desulfobacterota > Anaeroferrophillalia > Anaeroferrophillales > Tharpellaceae > JAADEO01. The sequence goes on along the minus strand of JAADEO010000227.1, from coordinate 3,383 downwards.
GCAGTTGAATGAAAGCATCGCCGATATCGTCAATCAGATGGAGCAGACCCGGGAGCGTACCCTGAAGGCCGTGAACCTGACCTCGAAAACCTTCGATAATGTTCACAAGCTGGGCGACGCAGCCGAGAATATCGGCACCGTGATCGAAACCATCAACTCCATCAGCCAGAAAACCAACCTTCTCGCCCTCAACGCCACCATCGAGGCGGCCCGGGCCGGGGAAGCCGGCAAAGGTTTCGCGGTAGTGGCCAACGAGATCAAGGATCTCGCCAACCAGACCGCCGATGCGACCGTGGACATCAGCCACAAACTCGAAGATATCCAGCTCTCGACCACAACCACCACCGCCGACATCGGGGAGCTTTCCCAGGTCATCAACGACGTCAGCGAAATCGTGGTTTCGATCAACGAGACCCTCAACCTGCAGAACAGCACCACCCTGGAAATCAACGAGAACATCAATCAGGCCTCCCTGACAGTACAGGAGATCAATGAGAACGTCTCCCAGGCCTCATTGGTGGTAAGCCGGGTGGCCGAGGAGATCGTCGAAGTCGGAAGCTCCGCTCAGGAGATGAGCAACGCCTGTGAAATCCTCGAGATGAGTGCCGAGGAATTGAACAACATGGCCACTCAGCTCAAGAAGAAGATGACCCGGTTCGAGGTCTGAAAGCTCTGACCGGATGCGATTCAATTCCGGGTCAGGGCCCGATAGATGCGGGGCAGTTTATCGGGCAGATAGCGGACATCGGCGATTACGGTATGGTTGACATCGCCATAGAGGCTGTCGAGATGGGGTGAGTTGATCGAGTTGACAGTGATGGCGTGAACGTGGATAAAGGCGCTGCGGCTCTCCCGGATCGCGGCCCGGGAATCGGCGATCGCGTAGTCGTTGCTGTAATCCTGGTCATTGGGCAGGCCGTCACTTAAAATAATCATCAGCTTGACCCGAGCCGGATACCCTTTCAACTCCCGGGCGGCATGGCGCAGGGCCGGCCCCATACGGGTGTTTTTTTCGGGCCGGAGTCCACCGATTCGGGCCTTTACCTCATCGTTGAGAGGCTCGGCAAAACTTTTGAGATAGAAGAACTCCACCGCCAGCCGGCCAGAACCGGAAAACCCGGCGATCGCGAAACTGTCTCCGACCCGTTCCAGGGCCTCGCAGAAAAGTACCAGGGCTTCCTTCTCCACAGCCAGTATGGTTTTGCCGCCGCCGTCGGCCACCTCCTTGCGGGTCGAGCTTGAAAGATCGACAAGAACGAAAACCGCGACATCCCGCTCGACCTTGAGGCGCTTGCGGTAAAAACGATCGTCCGGGGTTATCTTCATACGCCGGTCGATGGCGTACTCGATCAGGGCATCGTAATCGAAAGCATCCCCCTCGGGCCAGTGACGCAGGATCTGGATGGCTTGAGGCCGGATAAGCTCGAAATTGCGCCGGATGCGACGGATCAGGCCACGGTGTTCGGCCAGAGCCTCACGATAGAAATCGGCATCCCCCCCCACTCGCCGGTGTTCCAGAAGTTTGACATGGCGGCGTAAATAGTCGTTAAGACGGTAATCCCACTCATCGTACCAGAAGGTCGGAACCGGATCATCATGACCGAAGTCGGCCCGGTCGCCACTGTTTTCCGGAAAGAGGGCGGCAAGGTCAACCTCAGGAGGCAGGCGAACAATTCGCTGTCCCTCCCGGTCTTTGAGCCGGCCCGATCTCTCCAGCAACCGCTTGAGCAGTTCCGGAGTCAGCTCCCGGCTTTCATCTTTCAACAGGCGCCTCAACAGGCCTTTTTCCACCCTGACCCCGCCTGCCGCCAGCTGTTTCCGCCACCCTTCGGCTCTCTCCTCGTATTCCCGGCCGGCAAGATAGTAAAGATCGTAACGCAGAGTACGACCGAAAGGAAAGCTGAAATCGAGAAGAGCATTGACTGCCCCGCGGTTGTCGCCTAATCTCTCGTAGGCCCGCACCACCCAGTCGGCACTGTCGGCCACGGTGGCGGAAACCGATCGCAGGCCGGCCGCCTCCAGCCGCATGCTCTCGGCCAAAGAGGATAGTTCTTCCGGGATCACAACTCTTTCCACAGCGCGAGACCGGCCCGGTACCAGGGTCAAATAGAGCCCCTGTATCCAGGCCGCCTCTGGCGATGCAGGAACCGGCAGGTCTTCGAGCAGCGCACGGGAACGTCGCGCGAAACCGGGATAACAGCGCTCGAGAAACCCCTGGACCCGGGTGAACTCGGCAAGAACGAAAAGTTTTTCCGCCAACGGTGGATGGGGGAAAAAAGCAAAAAAAGTATAGTAATCAGAACAGGGAAAAGCTGCCGGAGCCGCTGCACTACGATCGATAAATCCGGGCAGAAGCTCATTTTCGGCCCGGTTTTCGAGCCAGGAAGCAACATCGAAATCGAAACATCCGGCTTCCAGCAGAGAGAGTTCGAGACCGGCCAGGATGCGATAGATAATCCGATTCTCCTCGACATCCCGGCCAATCTCCATTTCCGCGGGCAGATAGATGCAACGCCCGTCGTTGCAAGAGGCAACGGGGTGCGGGGAAACCGTACGCGGAATTTCGGCCAAGGGGCGAATATTCAGGGAAAAGCCTCCCCGGATCTGCAGGTACCGGTGCAGGGCCGGAAGTTGGGCCCGCAGTGAAACCATAGTCTGGAGCCTACGATTGAGCTCACGGGCGGCAATCGCCTCAAGCGCCAAAAAGCGACTGTAGCGATCACCCCGATTCTCGCCGCTCAGGGCCGCATCGACAAACTCTGCGAGGGCTTTTTCTTTTAAAAAGCGCAACCCCCGGTCGAGACCGTGCAGAAAGGAACGTCCGAGATTGAAATCGACCTCGACCACCCGGCACAACTGTCCCGCCTGCCAAAGACATTTATCCCCGTCCAGTGCCCGGATACCCGGAACCAAACGATCAACCAGGCGAATCAAAGGTTTTTCTTCGATCCCCTGATCGAGGGCGGCCAGTATCATCAGGGCAAAACGGTCAGCAACTGTGGCCCCGCCCTCCTCGAGCAGGGCAAGAATACCGTTGCTTACCTGCCCCAGGGGCCAGGGCCCCCAGGGTCCCACCCGCTGGTAGAGTTGCAAGGTATGTTCATAAAGGTTTTCATCACCGCTGATGCAAACGGGAACGAATTTCTCCGCCGCCGAGCGGGCCATGACCGGGGTGATTCGGCCAGCCGTCATCACGGCCTTGAGGTATTTCCCCAGGAAAACCGGGCCAGTGCCGTTTTCCAACAGAACAACCATCCCCGCCATCAGGGCCCGGCCGACGGTCGCCTCCCGCCGGCCCCAGGCGGTGATTTCCGCCACCTGTCCGGGCTGCAGCCAGTCCTCGACGATTTCGCTATCCTGTAATAATTCCAAAAGCTTTTCTG
>JAADEO010000212.1 GCA_013153415.1 Deltaproteobacteria bacterium | reverse complement strand
CGACTGGCTCGAGACCCCGTCTCCGGACCGGGTGCGAAGCGAGCTCGACCTGCCGGTCGGCTACCTGGGGCCGCTCAAGGTTTCGCTTCCGGTGCTGATCGATCGCCGGGTACCGGTGATCGGCAATCTGATCTGTGGTGCCAACCGGGCCGGTTTCCATCTCAAGAATGTGGTTTGGGGCCGGGATCTTAAAGCCGAAAAACTCTATGACCTGGTGATGGTCAGGCCCGGTGACGCCTGTCCCCGTTGCGACGGGAAGTTGCGGATCGACCGGGGGATCGAAGTCGGCCACATTTTCAAACTCGGGACCAAGTACAGTGAAAAGCTCAAGGCTACGTTCCTCGACCAGGAAGGGGAGGAGCGGTTCCTGGTGATGGGTTGTTACGGTATCGGTGTCGGTCGTACCGTGGCCGCCGCCATCGAACAGAATCACGACGAGCATGGTATCCGGTTTCCTTATGCCATCGCCCCGTTCAAGGTTGTGCTCCTCAATCTGGATCTCAAATCGGCCGAAGTCACGGAGGCTTGCGAGAAACTCTACCGGGATCTGCGGGAAAAAGGTATCGAAGTTCTCTACGACGACCGCAACGAGCGGCCCGGGGTCAAGTTCAAGGATGCCGATCTGCTCGGTATCCCCCTGCGCCTGACCCTTGGCCGGAAAGGTTATAAACGGGGCATAATCGAGGCCCGCACCCGGGACGGTTCCCGCAATCTGGAACTGCCTTTGGATGATCGCGGACCTCTTTGGGCTCTGTTGGCGGAACTGGCAGCCGATGATTCGCGTCTCTCATCTGAATAAGAGCTACAACTATCCCAACATGATCCTGAAAGATGTCTCTTTCGAGGTCAAAAGAGGGGAGTTCGTCTACCTTTCCGGTCCCAGTGGCGCCGGAAAGACCACCCTTTTTCGCCTGCTGTTTGCCGATCTCAAACCCGACAGTGGTCAGATCATGGTCGATGGGGTCGATCTGAGCCGGGCCCGGGCGGCGATCATCGCCCGTCTGCGGCGACGGATGGGGGTGGTTTTCCAGGACTACAAACTGATTTCCAGCTATACGGTTTTCGATAACGTCGCCCTGGCTCTCGAGGTCTCCGGCAGTCCCCGCAGCCTGATCCAGAAAAGGGTCTGGGAAGTACTCAAAACCGTCGGCATCGAGCGTCAGATCGATCGCTTTCCGCCGCAGCTTTCCGGCGGTGAACAACAGCGGGTGGCGATTGCCCGGGCCCTGGTCAACTCGCCCCGCCTGATCCTGGCCGACGAGCCGACCGGCAACCTCGATCATGAGATCGCCGAGGAGATCATGCGGATCTTCAACTATATCAACTCCCGGGGCACCACGATCGTCATGGTGACCCATAATCGCGCCCTGCTGCAATGTTTCAAGAGGAAGGTTTTTTATCTCGACCAGGGTAACCTGCAGGCTTATGTCTGGCCTGACTGATCGTCGTATTCCCGGAGGGAGCGCTCCTTTTTCATGAGCTACATGCCCGATTATATCTATCCTCTCCTGAAACTGACCGCCAACAATATCCGGCGTCATCCGGTGGTCAATCTGATCTCGATCTCGATTATCGCCATTGCCATGCTGCTGCTGAGTCTCTATTTTCTGGCCTACAGCAATGCTGCGCAGCTGGTTTCGACCTGGCGGGCCGATTTGCGGATCATCGTCTACCTCGATGATGATATCTCAGAGGCCCGGTTGGCCGACTTGAAGAATTTCTGCCGGGAACTCGATGAAGTAATCAATCTGCAGTATGTTTCCAAAGAACAAGCCCTGGAAAATTTCAAAAAGACCCTGGGCGATGATGCCGGTTTTCTCGATGACCTTCCCGAAAACCCTCTTCCCGCCTCGCTCGAACTCTCTTTGGACCGGAAAGTCGCCGCGGTCGCCGATGTCGAGCGCCTGGCCCGCCAGCTCAAGCGCCAGGTCGGGGTCGAGGACGTGGTCTACGGCAGCTATTGGTTGCGGCATCTCTTTTCGCTTTTGAAAATCGTTAAATATTTCGGGCTGCTGTTTGCCGCTTTTCTCTCCGTGGTGACGATCTTCATCGTTGCCAGCACCATCCGCCTTTCGCTCTATTCCCGTCGGGAGATCATCCGGGTCCTCTACCTGGTCGGAGCGACCCGGACCTTTGTCGCCCTGCCGTATCTGCTGGAGGGGATTTTCCAGGGAACCCTGGCTTCGCTTCTGGCCCTGGGGTTGGCTTACGGCGGCTATGTCGGTTTCCGCAACTGGCTCAAGCTCCAGGTGCCGCAGTGGTCGATCTCGACCCAACTGCATTTTTTCTCTCCCCTGACGATGCTATCGTTTATCCTGCTTGGAACCCTGCTTGGTATCGCCGGTTTTCTGCTCTCCTCGCGCTGGGGCTTTCGGGATTGATGATGCGTAAAAGAGGTTTTTCGGATTTGATACGTTGTTGGCTGCCGGCGTTCGGAGTCTTGCTGCTGGCGGCCGGGTTTGCCTGGGGACGGATGCCGAATGGCATGGACGGAGGAGATGTCAAGCGTGATCTCAAGGTTCTGAAAAACCAGATTCGCCGCGAACGGCGCCGGGGAGAACGGGTTCGCCGCCGCCAGGAGACGGTTTTGCAGGAGATCGACACCTTAAACCGCCGGCGCCTGGTGCTCCAGCAGGAGTTGGCCGGGCTTGATGACGAGATCGCCCAGGTCGAAAAGGAGGTGGCTGCCCAGGAGGCCGAGGCCGGGTGCCTGGAAGAGAGCTACCGGCAGTTGCAGCGGCGGTTCTGCGCCCGTCTCAAGATCCGTTACTGCCAGCCGCCGGGGAAATGGCTCGATTTTCTCGATCGCGATCTCGATCTGACCGAGAAAGTCAATGCCGTGGTTTATGGTGAACGGGTGCTGGCGGCCGACCGCCGGCTGCAGGCTGAATATCGACAGCTTTTGAGTCGGGTCCGGGAGCATCGTCGGGAGCTGGAGAAAAGGCGCTCCTTCCTGCATGGACTGCGGGATCAGCAGACCGCCAAGGTCGCCGAACTGGAAGAAAACATTGCCAAAAAAAATGAGTTGCTGTATAAAATCAAGCATCAGGTCAAGGCCCATGACGAGCTTGTCGGCGAGCTCGGGAAAATGGCTGAAAAACTTGAGCAAATGACTCTGACCGCAGACCTTCCGGTGACCGATTTTGCCGATCTTAAAGGGAACCTGCCGATGCCGGTCGACGGCATTGTCATCAGTTTTTTCGGGTTAGAGAAAGATTCCGATTTCGCGACGGTAACCAGCAACAAGGGGATCGAGATCGAGGCTCCTGCCGGCAGTCCGGTCCGGGTGATCCACAATGGAGTCGTGGTGTTCGCTTCCTGGATGAAAGGTTACGGCAATCTGCTGGTGGTCGATCACGGTGGTGGGTACTGCTCCGTCTACGCCCATCTGCGGGAATTCAGCTGCAAGGTCGGCGATCATCTCAAGTCCCGCCAGGTTGTCGGCCAGGTCGGAAACGGGGTTTTTTCCGATATCCCCTCGCTCTATTTTGAAATACGTAAAAATGGTGTGCCCGAAGATCCTCTGACCTGGGTATCCCAGATCGGGGAGCAGGCGGGATGAACAGCGGTTTTTCCCCAACGGGCCAGCCGCCGGATGAGAATGCCGGTCTGTCAATCTTTTGGAGGTTTCTGAAGATGGTTGAAAGAAATAAAGGTAAATCTATTTTCCTGGGGCTGGTTCTGGCCCTGGTTGCATTTCTGGTGGTTCATCTCGGGGTCCTGAGCGGCTCTTCCCGGGCCCGGGAAGAGGTCAAGGATGAGCAGCAGACCGAAGACACCAAGAGTCCTTATGAATATATCAAGCTCTATACCGACACCCTGAGTCTGGTCCAGAAAAACTATGTCGAAGAGGTCGGTATCAAGAAGCTGGTTTATGGCTCGATCAAGGGAATGCTTGCCGATCTCGACCCCCACTCGAGTTTCATGCCTCCGGACATGTTCAAGGAGATGCAGGTTGAAACTTCTGGTTCTTTCGGGGGGCTGGGAATAGAAATTACGATCCGTGACGGGGTCCTGACCGTGGTTTCTCCGATTGAAGACACTCCGGCTTTCCGGGCCGGGGTCGAGGCCGGAGACAAAATCATCAAGATCAACGGCGAACTGACCAAGGATATGACCCTGATGGAGGCGGTCAAAAAGATGCGGGGCCCGAAAGGCACCGAGATCACTATCTCGATCATGCGCAAGGGCCGCTCTTCCCTGCTCGATGTCAAGATCATTCGGGACATCATCAAGGTCGTCAGTGTCAAGAGCAAGATGTTGACCGATAATATCGCTTATATCCGTTTGACCCAGTTCCAGTCCCGGACCTACGCCGATCTCAACCGCAAGATGAAGGAGTTGAAAAAGAAACACAAGATCTCCGGCCTGGTGCTGGATCTGCGGAACAATCCCGGCGGCCTGCTGCAGCAGGCGGTCAAGGTTTCCGACTATTTTCTCAAGTCCGGGCTGATCGTCTATACCGATGGCCGGATCAAAAAACAGAATATGCGTTATCGGGCCTATGACGACGGTACCGAAGGCGATTATCCCATAGTGGTGCTGGTCAATGGCGGCAGCGCCAGTGCTTCCGAGATTGTCGCCGGCGCCCTCCAGGACCACAAGCGGGCTCTGGTGATGGGGACTCCGACTTTCGGCAAGGGTTCGGTTCAGACCATCATCCCACTGGAAGATGGTTGTGCTGTGCGGTTGACTACGGCTCTCTACTATACGCCCAGCGGCCGTTCCATTCAGGCCAAAGGTATCGTGCCTGATGTCGAGGTCGAGGCCGGAACCGTGGTGCGCCGGGAAAATAAGCATTCGGGGATGTTCAACATCAAGGAGAAGGATCTCAAGGGACACTTCGAGGTCGGGCAGGAAAAAGGTAAACCTCCGGTAATCGAAAAACCGGCAACCGGGGATGAGACCCCGAAACTCTCTCCGGACAAAACCCAGGACGAGACCGGTAAGAAAGATTCCGGAAACGATACCAAGCTTGCGAAAGAGGACAAGTGGCATAACGACATTCAGATCGTCAGGGCCGTGGAACTGTTGCAGGGGTGGCAGATTTTCAAACAGATTTCGGCTCAATAGGCGCTCTTTTTCGCTATGGGAAAAGAGCGGCGCAGGCTGGCTGGGACCAGGTCGGGATATCTTCTGTCCGGCCTGTTTCTGGTTGCGGTTGCCGGATGTTTCTTTCTCGGTTATCTGCTGGCCGGCAGTTTTTATCCCGCTGATTTTTCCGGGCCGCTCTCCGAACCGGTGGTCAAGTCACAGGAAACCGGTCCGGTGCTGATCTGTCGGCAGCGGCTCGGAGAAGCTGTCGAATTGCTGGTGAAAAGGTTGCAGGCTACCCGGGCCGTGGTCGATTTTGTCAGGCAGCGGGAGACCATGCGGGACGGCTCCCTTTCCTGGGATCTGATCCACCTGAGCGGTCAGTATCATGATCAGCGACTTCTCCTGCAGGGCTTGAGCGAAATTCGAAAAACATTTAAGCGCGAGTTCTCTTTAGTCTGCCTGGTGGCGGTCGATCCCGGCAACGGGATCTGTAATCTTCTTGTACTTTCCGGGCGGAAAGTGGTTCTGGTCGGCGAATTTTCTCCGGCCCGATCCCGGGTCCCGGCAGCAAAAGCTGTTCGCGGGCCCCGTCTGGCGTTGATTATCGATGACATGGGGCGCAGTCTCAAGGTCGCCCGGGAGTTTTCGGATCTGCCGTTGCCGCTGACTTTTGCGATTTTCCCGCATCTGGGCAGCAGTCGCGGAGTCGCTACCTATCTGGTTGACCGGGGCCATGATGTCATGCTGCACC